>DAOMBL010000169.1:0-7248 GCA_035427325.1 Casimicrobiaceae bacterium | reverse complement strand
GATCGTGCGGCACGCCGAGGCCGCCGGCTGCGACCTGATCGTCGTGGGCACGCGCGGACACGGCGCGATGGCGAACCTCGTGATGGGGTCGGTCGCGACCAAGGTGATCGCGCTCGCCCGGGTGCCGGTTCTCGTGATTCGCTGACGCGCGCGTCCCGCCGGTCGGGGCGGGGCCTGCGGCGCGCGCGTCCCGCGGGACGGCCGGTGCGGCAGTTCGGCTACACTTCCGAGGTGGCCGGACTCCCGGACGCGTTCCGCGTGCCGCGTCACGGACGTCCGCCGCCATGTCTCCCTCGACGCTCGACTCTCCGCAATCCTGGGCGCGCCTCGCGCTCGCCCTCGCGCTCGCGACGATCGGCGGCGTGGGCATGTGGTCGGTCGTGGTGGCGCTGCCGGCCGTGCAGGCGGATTTCGGCGTCGCGCGCGGCGCCGCGTCGCTGCCCTACACGCTGACGATGCTGGGCTTCGGTGTCGCGGGCGTCGTGGTCGGCCGGCTCGTCGACCGGTTCGGCATCCTGCGGCCGATGCTGGTCTCCTCGGCGCTTCTCGGCCTGGGCTACCTGCTGTCGGGCTACGCGACGACGCTCACCGGGTTCGCGCTCGCGCAGGGCCTGCTGATCGGCGTCGGCAGTTCGGTCACCTTCGGCCCGCTGCTCGCGCACGTCTCGATGTGGTTCGAGCGCCGGCGCGGCATCGCGGTGGCGCTGGTGGCCTCGGGCAACTATCTCGCCGGCACGATCTGGCCCCCCGTCGTCCAGCATTTCATTTCGGTCGCGGGCTGGCGCGCGACCTACGCCGGCGTCGGGGTGTTCATCCTCGCGACGATGCTGCCGCTCGCGCTCCTGCTCCGCAGGCCGCCTCCGCCGCACCACGATGCACCGGAGGGCGCGCGGAGGACCGCCGCCGGGACGCCGCGTGCGCTGGGATTGTCGCCGTCCGCGCTGCAGGGTTTGCTCGTCGTCGCCGGGGTCGCCTGTTGCGTCGCGATGGCGATGCCGCAGGTGCACATCGTCGCCTACTGCAGCGACCTGGGCTACGGTCCCGCGCGGGGCGCGCAGATGCTGTCGCTGATGCTGGGCTTCGGCATCGTGAGCCGCGTCACCTTCGGCATGATCAGCGACCGCATCGGCGGGTTGCGCACGCTGCTTCTCGGCGGCGGCCTCCAGTGCGTCGCGCTCCTCCTGTTCCTGCCGTTCGACGGCCTCGTCTCGCTCTACGTGATCTCGGCGCTGTTCGGGTTGTTCCAGGGCGGGATCGTGCCGTCGTACGCGATCATCGTGCGCGAGTACTTCCCGGCCCGCGAGGCCGGCGGACGCATCGGCGTCGTCATACTCGCGACGCTCGTCGGGATGGCGCTCGGCGGCTGGATGTCGGGCGTGATCTTCGACCTAACCGGTTCCTACCACGCGGCGTTCCTGCACGGCATCGCGTGGAACCTCGTCAACGTGTCGATCGCGTCCTGGCTCATCTTCCGGACGCGCGCACGCCCCGCGATCGCCTGATCGCCGCTCAGGGTGCGCGCGCCACGACGAGGTCGCGCTGCACCTCGTCGCCGAGCGTGAACGGGTGGTCGCCGATCTCCTCGAAGCCGGCCTTGCGGTAGAACGCGCGCGCCCGGGCGTTGTGCTCCCACACGCCGAGCCACACGCGATCCGCGCCGCTCGAACGCGCCGCCTCGAGCAGGCGCTCCATCAGCGCCTGCGCGACGCCGCGGCCGTGCCAGGGCCGGTCGACGTAGATGCGCTGGATTTCGGCAGGGCGCGCCGCGACGAGGCAGGCTGTCCCGTTCCAGCGGAGTTGTCCGTAGCCCGCGAGCGTGCCGCCGGCGTCCGCCACGAACGTCCTGCGGCCGGGGTCCGCGATCTCGGCGGCCTGGATCGCCGCGCCGTAGCTGCGCGCGCAGTGCAGGTCCAGGTTGCGGGTGCTGTTGTCCGCTCCGAAGGTGTCGCGAAACGTGCGTTCGGCGAGCGCGGCGAGCGTCGCCGCATCGGACATGCGCGCGATGCGAATCGCCGGCCCGGCATCGGTCACGGGAACGACGTGCACGCGGGCAGACGGACCCGGAGGACCGCCTCCTGCCCGAAGCGCCTGCGGTAGAGATCCATCACCTCGCGCACGGCGCGATCGGTCTCGGCCCGCTCGGGGTGCACGAGCAGCAGCACGAACGACGCCTCGTGCTCGAGCGCGCCGGACGCCGAGCGCCACTGGTCGCTCGCGCGCCACGACGAGATGCCCTGCGGGACGCGCGGCGTCACGTCGGTGGCGAGGGACGACTCCCACTCCGCGACGCTCACCACGCCGCCGGGACGGTTGGTTCCGAAGCAGAGCGTGTCGGCGATCGCGATCTCTTCGCCCGGCTGGCAGGCCTGCGTGCGCATCGCGGTGCATCCGCCGAGCGCGAGCGGCAGGGCGAAGTTGCACGCGATGCCGGACGATCGAACGGGCATGGGGGCGGGATTCGTCGCGCGGCGACGTGGGCGTGCGCCATCGTGACCGCGCGGTCCGCCACGGTCAAGGGTTCGGTCAGTGCAAGCTGCGCCGGTGCTCCTCGATCGGATCGAGGTCGATGACTTCGTCGCGGTCCTCCCAGTCGTAGCGCACGGTCGGCACCGGGTCGCGCCTGCGCAGCGCGAACGCGAGCGCGAGGCCGATCAACGCGGCCGCGAGGTGCGTCTCCCACGACGTCCTCGCCCGGATCGGCAGTACGCCCCACACCGCCGCGCCGTAGAGCATCGCGACGGCGAGCGCGGCGGCGAGCGCGCGGCGGTCGCGTCGGATCAGTCCCGCCGTCAGCACGTAGGCGATGAGGCCGTAGACCAGCCCGCTCGCGCCGAGGTGCACGCCGCCGCGCGCGAACAGCCACACCGCGAGCCCGGGCCCGAGCCAGATCGCGGGCAGCACGACGCGGCTCGCCTGCGGGTAGAGGTAGAGCATCGCGATGCCGAGGATCGCGAGCGGAGGCGTGTTCTGCAGCAGGTGCTCGAAGCCGGCGTGGAAGAGCGGCGCGAACAGGATGCCGGCGAGGCCCTCCACCGACCGCGGTCGAACGCCGAAGGGCGTGGCGTCGAGGCCGAGCAGTCCGTCCAGGGCCAGCAGCGCCCACAGCAGCGCGACGAAGGCCAACGTCAGACGGACCGCCAGGCGAAACGCGGCGCGCGCGCGCGGCGAATCGGCAACGTCGGGTACGGGGGCGCGATAGTCCATGGCGACCGCAGGGGCGGGACGCGCAGCCCCGATGGACCGCATGGTGGGTCCGCCGCGAGGCGGTTTCAACCGCCGAGGTGCCCGGCGCGAGTTCGGCAGGCGTGCGACGACCGCGGCGGTCGGTGACGCCCGCCCGATCGCGGCGGCGGGGCACGTCGCGGCAGCGGGAGCTCCGCCCGGCTCAGCGCACCTCGACGACGAGCGCCGGGTCGAACGCCGGATTCTCGTTCCTGCCGTCCTTCGCGTACCCGCGCGGGTTGCTGACCACGCGCGTGCCGGCGACCTCGTAGTCGAAACTGTCGTGGGTGTGGCCGTGGATCCACAGCGCGACGCGATCGCCGCCCATCAGGTGCTCGAGGTCGGAGACGAAGCAGGGATTGACCGGCGAGCCCGCGAAGCGCGGGTGCACGCTGCCGCGCGAGGGCGCGTGGTGGGTGACCACGACCGTGGGTCCGTCGTGCGGCTCGTCGAGACGCAAAGCGAGCCAGGCCGCGTGCCGCGCAAAGCACGCCGCCGACGCTTCGGGCGTGAACGGCCTGCCATCGTCGCTGCGGATGACGCTGAAGTCTCGCGCGAAGCGCTGCGACGCCTCCATTGCCGCGGGACGGGCGCCGGCGCCGTCGAGCAGGAAGTCGGACCACAGCGTGCTGCCGAGAAAACGCACGCCGTCGACGACGACCGCCCGGTCGTCGAGCACCGTGACGTCCGAGCCCGCGGCGAGCCGCGCGAGTTCGCGCCGCGTCTCGCCGAGCGACGAGCCGAAGAACTCGTGGTTGCCGGGCACGTAGAGCGCCTTGCGGCCGAGTCGTCGTGCCCACGAGATCGCCTGGGCCGGCCGGGCGAGGTCGCCGGCCAGGACGACGATCGAGGCGTCGGTGCGCGGGATGTCGAGTTCGCCGCGCGAGAGGTGCAGGTCGGAGAGGATCTGGATGCGCATCGCGCTCCTCACGCCGCGCCGCTGCGCCAGACGAGGCAGAAGTTGTTCGCGGGCATCGCCCGGCGCTCGACCGGCACGAGGCCCGCGCCGCGCGCGAGCGCGTCGACCGCCTCGGCGTCGCGCAGGCCCTGGTGCGGCGCCTTCGCCTTCAACTGCGCGTCGAACGCGGCGTTGCTCTCGCTCGTGTACCGGCCGCCGACGTTGAACGGTCCGTAGACGACGAGCGTCGCGTCGTCCGCGAGCACGCCGGGGAGCGCTGCGAACAGCCGCAGGACCTCGGGCCAGCCCATGATGTGCAGCGTGTTCGCGCTGAACACCGCGTCGTAGCGGTGCGCGGGCCAGGCGCCGCCCACGTCGAGGGTGAGCGGCGGCGGCGTGTTCGTCAGCGCGGCCTCGTCGAGCCACATCCGGATGCCCGCGAGGTTCGCCTCGCGATCCGAGCACTGCCAGCGGAGGTGAGGCATCGCGGCGGCGAAGTGCACCGCGTGCTGGCCGGTTCCGCTGCCGATCTCCAGCACGGCGCGCCGGCCGGCGAAGTGCTCCCGGAGCACCGCGAGGATCGGATCCCGGTTGCGCTCGCAGCTCGGGGCGTGGGGCTTGTCCATGGCGGTCGCGCGTTGCGGAGGAGCAGGGCGCTGTTTACCACGTTTCGGCCGCTGCGCGGACTGCCGGTAGACTGTCGCCCTTCGCGGCCTCCGGTGCCGCCCCGGGGAGTCCGTGTCATGAAGATCACGCTGGTCGGGTCGCGCTATTTCGGCGCCGCGGTGCTCGACGCGCTCGCAGGCGACGGCGCGACGATCGCGCGCGTGGTCGCGCCCGCGGCGGACGACCGCCTCGCGGTCGGGGCGGGCAAGCGGTCGATCCCGGTGCACGTCCTCGGCAACCCGAAGATCGTACCCGGCGAAGCGATCGCCGAGGGCACCGACCTGATCGTCGCCGCGCACACGCACGCGCGCGTCAGCAACGAGGCGCTGGCGCGCTCGCGGTTGGGCGGCGTCGGCTACCACCCGTCGCTCCTGCCCCGTCACCGCGGGATCGCGGCCGTCGAGTGGACGATCCTCGAAGGCGACCCGATCGCCGGCGGTTCCGTCTACCACCTCGCCGACGGCTGGGATGCGGGCGCGGTCGCGATGCAGGACTGGTGCTTCGTGGCGAAGGGCGAGTCGGCGCGCGACCTGTGGGAGCGCGCGCTCGCGCCGATGGGCCTCGACCTCCTGAAGCGCGTCGTGCGCCACGCGCGCGAGCACGGCACGGTGCCGGCGCACCGGCAGGACGAGCGCTTCGCGACGCGTGCGCCGATGATCCGGCGCACGGTGACGCTGTCCGAGGGCGAGAGCGCGCCGAGCGCGTCGATCGCGGTCACGGTGATCGGGCCGGACCGGCCCGGCATCGTGCGCCAGATCTCCGAGCGCGCGAAGGCCCACGGCGCCAACTGGACGGCGAGCCGCATGTCGAATCTCGCCGGGCAGTTCGCCGGCATCGTCCACCTCGACGTGCCGGCGGAGAACGCAGAAGCGCTCGCGAACGCGCTCCGCGCGCTCGAGTCGTCGGACCTCCGGGTCGTGGTCGCGCGGAGCGAAGCGGTCCAGGCGCCGGCCGGGAGGCGCGTCGTCAGGCTCGACCTCGCGGGCCCCGATCGGCCCGGCATCGTGCGCGAACTCTCGACCGGGCTCGCCAACCGGGGCGTCAGCATCGAGGACCTCCACACCGAGGTCGTCGACGGCGCGCGCGTCGGCGAGACCGAGTTCCACGTGCGGGCGCTCCTGTACGTGCCGAACGCGCTCACGAACGAGCAGCTGAAGGGCGCGCTCGACGTCCTCGCGGGAACCATGCGCATGGACCTCGCGCTCGGCGAACGCGAAGGAAACGGCCCGGCGCGCGCCTGACCGTACGGCCGCTTCGTTCCGATGGCGTTCGCCGGGCTCCTCGCGCTGCTCGACGACGTCGCGAGCGTCCTCGACGACGTCTCCGCGCTCACCAAGGCCGCCGCCGGCAAGACCGCGGGCGTGGTCGGCGACGATCTCGCGCTGAACGCCGAGCAGGTGTCGGGCGTGCGCGCGGAGCGCGAGCTGCCGGTCGTGTGGGCGGTCGCGAAGGGGTCGCTCGTCAACAAGGCGATCCTCGTGCCCTCGGCGATCGCGATCAGCGCGTTCGCGCCCTGGGCGATCGTCCCGCTGCTGATGGCGGGCGGCGCGTTCCTCTGCTTCGAGGGCGCCGAGAAACTCGTCCACCGGTTCGCGAACGGCGGCACAGGCGACGCGCATCGCCGCGAACTCGCCGGAGCGGTGGCGGACCCGACGGTGGACCTGGTCGCGCACGAGAAGGCGCGCATCAGGGGCGCGATCCGCACCGACTTCGTGCTCTCCGCCGAGATCATCGTGATCGCGCTGGGCGTGGTCGCCGGCGCCGCGCTGCCGACCCGCGCGATCGTGATCTCGGCCATCGCGATCGGCATGACGGCCGCCGTGTACGGCCTGGTCGCGGCGATCGTGAAGCTCGACGACGTCGGCGTGCTGCTGACCCGGGCGGCAGGGGACGACGGTACCGCGCGCGCGCGGCGCATGGCCGGGGCCGCGATCCTCGCGTTCGCGCCCCGGCTCATGAAGGGCCTGTCGTTCGTCGGCACCGCGGCGATGTTCCTGGTCGGCGGTGGCATCCTCGTGCACGGGATTCCTCCGCTCGGCGCGGTGCTCGAACGCGTCGCCGCGTCGGCGGCGGGCGTGCCGTTGGGCGACGCGCTGCTGCACGCGGTCGTGCCGGTGGCGGGCTCCATCGCCGTGGGCGTCGCCGCCGGCCTCGTGCTCGTCGGAGCGGCCGGCGTCGCGAAGCGCGTGCTTCGCTGAACGACGCGGCGCCGCTCCGGGTTTCGGCGCGCGCCCCCGCCATGGCACAATCCGCGCGAGCCGCGCGGAGGTTCGTTCGCCTGAGCGCCTGTTCGGGAGGCAGCGAGGAACGTGAATGCCGCATGACGTCACGCTGATCGCCACGTTCGCGGTGGGCTTCGTCCTCGCGTTCGTCTTCGGCACGATCGCCAACCGCCTGCGGCTTCCGCCGCTGGTCGGCTACCTGCTCGCGGGTGTCGTGATCGGCCGCTTCACGCCGGACCT
>DAOMBL010000168.1:0-7281 GCA_035427325.1 Casimicrobiaceae bacterium | reverse complement strand
CCCGCTACGCGACCGACGTCGCCAAGCGGCTGCCGATCCCGATCTTCCACGTCAACGCCGAGGACCCCGAGGCCGTCGTGCGGGTGGCGGCGATCGCCGCCGACTACCGGACCGAGTTCGCGAGCGACGTCGTGGTCGACCTGATCGGCTACCGGCGCTACGGCCACAGCGAGGTCGACGACCCGACGGTGACCCAGCCGCGGCTCTACGCGCGGATCAAGAGCTGGCCGGTGCTGTCGAAGGGCTACGCCGCGCGCATCGGCGTCTCCGCCGCCGAAGCCGCGGCGATGGCGGCCGCCGCGACGGCCCAGGAGGCCGAGGCGATGGCCGCGGCCGAGAAGCAGCGCCTCGCCGAGGCGCAGCGCCAGCGCCTGCACGCGCGGGGCGAGTTCCGGCGGCAGGCGCGCCCCGTCGAGGATGGCGGCGACGGCGTCGGGCTCGGGCGGTCGGCACGCGCGTCCGATCGCTTCCCGCAGCGGGGCGCCACCGAAGGGCGAGGCAACGAAGAATCGCTCGAACGGGGCGGACGGTGTGTCGTCGGGGCGAATCATCGGCGCGGTCAGCCGCGCTCGATCGCGCCGGCGTGGCGTGCGTTGAGGAGCGCGCGCGCCGCGTCCGCGACCTCGGACGCCGCGACCCCGATCGGCCCGACCACGCGCGCGACGAGGTCGTCCGCGGCCGCACCGTGCAGGCAGACCGCGTAGCGGAACGCGCCCGGCGCATCGAGTCCCTGCGCGAGCATCGCGCCGAGGATGCCCGCGAGCACATCGCCGGAACCCGCGGTGGCGAGCGCGGGATTGCCGCTCGCGTTGATGTCGAAGCGTCCGTCGGGATGCGCGAGCACGCTGCCCGCGCCCTTCAGCACGACGTGCGCGTTCAGCAGGCGCGCGAGGGCGTGCGCCGTCGCGACGCGGTCCCGCTGCACGTCGGCAACCGTCGTACCGAGGAGTCGTGCGGCTTCGGCCGGATGCGGCGTGGCGAGCGTCGCGGCCGTTCGCGCGGCCACCGCGTCGCGCAGCGATGCCGAGACCGCGATCAGGTTCAGCGCGTCGGCGTCGAGCGCGAGCGGAACCGCGGCGTCGATCGCGCGACGGAGTGCGTTCGCCGCGCCGTCGCCGGCGCCCATTCCCGGCCCCGCGACGACCGCGTCCGCGGCCTCGAGCGCGCGAGCCGTGTCGCCCAGCATGAGTTCAGGAGCGAAGGGATCGACGGCCGGATGCGCCGGACCGACGAATCCCACGCGGACCTTGCCGGCGCCGGTGCGCAGGGCGGCGCGTCCCGCGAGGATCGGCGCGCCGGTCATGCCGGCTGCGCCGCCGACGATCGCGAGCGTGCCGTAGGTGCCCTTGTGGACGTTGCGCCGGATGCGCGAGAGCGCGGCGGGGCGCATCGCGTCGAGCGACGGCCAGTCGAGACGTCGGCCCGGAGCATCGGCGAGCGCGGCGTCGAGGCCGAGCGCATGCACCGACACCGCGCCAGCGTGGTCGGGGCCGTCGCCGGTGAGGAGTCCCGGCTTGAGCGCGATGAACGTCGCGGTAGCGCTCGCGCGGATCGCAGGCTCGTGCACCGCGCCGGTATCGGCGTTCACGCCGCTCGGGACGTCGAGCGCGAGGATCGGCGCCCCCGCCGCGTGGGCCCACGCCACGAGCGCGGCGTCGGCCCCGGCGATCGGCCGCGAGAGGCCGATGCCGTAGAGCGCGTCGATGACGATCGCGGGGGTGCCCGCCCGCGGCCGCCCGACCGTCCGCCCGCCGGACGCGGTGAACGCAGCGTGGGCGGCGAGCGCGTCCGCCGGCAAGGCGGCCGGCTCGTGCGCGAACACGACCTCGACCTCATGGAAGGCTCGCGCGAGTACGCGCGCCGCGACGAAGCCATCGCCGCCGTTGTTGCCGGGGCCGGCCAGCACGACGATGCGTCCTCCGGCGGATGACGCGAGCATCGCCTGCGCGACCACGGCGGCCGCGCGGCCGGCGCGCTCCATGAGACCGGCGTCGCCGTGGCGTGTCTCGACCGTCCGGAGCGCGGCGCAGCCGAGGATCGGGGCGAGCCGCGTGTCGTCCATCGCGCGATGATACCCGCGGGCTTGCGGCGCCGCGCATGGCGCGCCCCGGGGCGCCGGTGTAGAGTCCGGCGCATTGCATCGGGAGGCCGTGCCATGCCGAAAGAGGCGAAGGGCGAAGTGCGCATCGAGCACGATCTCATCGGCGAGCGCGAGGTCCCCGCGAGCGCGTACTGGGGCGTGCACACGCTGCGCGCGGTCGAGAATTTCCCGATCACGATGCGCGCGGTCGGGCTGTGGCCTGAACTCGTGCGGGCGCTGGCGCTGGTCAAGCACGCCGCCGCGCAAACCAACTACGAACTCGGACTCCTCGACCCGGCCAAGGCGAAGCTCATCATCGCCGCGTGCCGGGAGATCGCGAACGGGGCGCTGCACGGCGAGTTCGTCGTCGACCAGATCCAGGGCGGCGCCGGGACCTCGACCAACATGAACGCGAACGAGGTGATCGCGAACCGGGCGCTGGAACTGGCCGGAAGGAAGAAGGGCGACTACGCGTTCCTGCACCCGATCGAGCACGTCAACATGGGGCAGAGCACCAACGACGTCTACCCGACGGCGGTGCGGCTCGCGGCGCGTTTCGCCATCGTCGACCTGATCGGCGCGATGGAGGAACTGAAGCGCGCGTTCGCGGCCAAGGCGGAGGAGTTCAGGGACCTCCTCAAGGTCGGGCGCACGCAGTTGCAGGACGCCGTGCCGATGACGCTCGGCCAGGAATTCTCGACCTTCGCGGTGATGCTCGGCGAAGACCAGCAGCGCCTGGTCGAGGCGGGCGCGCTGATCGAGGAGATCAATCTCGGCGCGACCGCGATCGGCACCGGCATCAATTCGCATCCCGGCTACGCGCCGCTCGTCTGCAAGCACCTGGTCGCGCTCTCCGGCGTGCAGGTCAAGACCGCGGAGAACCTGGTCGAGGCGACGCAGGACTGCGGGGCGTTCGTGCAGCTCTCGGGCGTGCTGAAGCGCATCGCGGTGAAGCTCTCGAAGACCTGCAACGACCTGCGGCTCCTGTCGTCGGGGCCGCGCGCGGGCCTGGGCGAGATCAACCTGCCGGCCGTGCAGGCCGGGAGTTCGATCATGCCGGGCAAGGTCAATCCGGTGATTCCCGAGGTCGTGAACCAGGTCGCGTTCGAGGTGATCGGCAACGACATGACGGTGACGATGGCGGCGGAGGGCGGCCAGCTCCAGCTGAACGCGTTCGAGCCGGTGATCGCGTACAGCCTGTTCCGCAGCATCCCGCACCTTCGCCAGGCCTGCCTCGTGCTCGCGCGGCAGTGCGTCACCGGCATCACCGCGAACCGCGAGCGCCTCGCGGAGTCCGTGCGTCAGACGATCGGCATCGTCACCGCGCTCAATCCCTACATCGGCTACGAGAAGTCGAGCGCGCTCGCCAAGGAAGCGTACGCGTCCGGCCGCGGAGTGGTGGAACTCGTGCTGGAGAAGGGCTGGCTCTCGAAGGACGACCTCGACCGGATCCTCTCGCCGGAGAACCTGACCGAGCCGCGGCCGCCGGTGCGGGCCTGAAAAGCGGGGTCAGACTCGACTTTCGCAGGGTCAGATTCGACTTTCGTGCCGCGACCTTGCGGAACGAAAGTCGAGTCTGACCCTACTTTCTACGGTGCCGCTGCATGAAAGTCGAGTCTGACCCTGCTTTTCTCCTGGGCGTGCTGGGCGGCATGGGGCCGCTCGCCACCGTCGACTTCCTCGCGAAGCTCGTCTCGTGCACCGACGCCGGAGGCGACGCCGACCACGTGCCGTTCGTGGCCGCGTCGATCCCGCAGATCCCCTCGCGTCCCGCGGCGATCCTCTCCGGCGGCGCCTCGCCGCTGCCGGCGATGCTGGCCGTCCGGGATCGACTCCTCGCCGCCGGCGCGACGCTGCTCGCGATGCCCTGCAACACCGCGCACCACTGGCACGCCCAGCTCGCCGACGGGATCGGCATACCGTTCCTGCACATCGCCGACGTCGCGGTCGCGGCGATCGGGGCGAGCGTTGCCGAGGGCGACGCGGTGGGCGTGATCGCGACCGGCGCGACGCAGGCGATCGGCCTCTACGCGAGGCGACTCGAGCGCGCGGGCTACCGGGTCGTGGAGCCGAAGTCGCCCGTCGAGGTCGAGGCGATCTCCGATGGCATCGCCTCGGTCAAGCGGGGTGAGGCCGCCGTCGGCGGCGTCCGCTTCGCCGCGGTGGTCGCGGCCTTGGAGCGCGCCGGCGCGAAGGCCGTCGTGCTCGGGTGCACCGAGGTGGCTCCTGGGCTCGCGGCGGCGGGTGTGCGCCCCGGCGTTCCCTGGATCGATCCGTCCGGGGCGCTCGCTCGTGCCTGCGTGGACGCGTGGCGGTCAGGCTCGGTGGTCGCCGCGCGACCTCGCCGCGGTCGGAAAGGAAATCCGTGACCGTCGGGTCCCGCCCCGTGGAGGAGGGGGTGGACATGGCCCTGGCAGCGTCGTATACTCGATAGGTTTCGCCCGGCCGGGAGAGGCGGCGACGACCCCGAACCCCATCCGGAGGTAGCGCAATGCAGAAGGTTTCCCTCGCCGTCCTGGCCGGCGTGTTCCTCGCGGCGCCCGCGCTCGCGCAGGACTCCCCGACGCTCAAGAAGATCAAGGATTCCGGCACGATCACGATCGGCCACCGCGACAGCTCGATTCCGTTCTCGTACTACGACGACAAGCAGAACGTCGTCGGGTACTCGATCGACATCTGCATGCACGTCGTCGACGCGATCAAGGCCGAACTCAAGATGCCGAACCTCAAGGTCGCGATGAACCCGGTCACCTCGGCGACCCGGATTCCGCTGATCGCGAACGGCACGATCGACCTCGAGTGCGGCTCGACGACCAACAACCTCGAGCGGCAGAAGCAGGTCGGCTTCACGAACACCTACTTCGTGACCGCGAACCGCTACGTCGCCAAGAAGTCGTCGAACGTCAACAAGCTCGCCGACCTCAAGGGCAAGACCGTCGTCTCGACCGCGGGCACGACGAACATCAAGTGGCTGACCGCCGAGAACGCGGCGCAGAACATGGGCATGTCGATCCTGACCGCCAAGGACCACGCGGAAGCGTTCCTGATGGTCGAGACCGGCCGCGCGGTCGCGTTCTTCATGGACGACATCCTGCTCTACGGTCTGGTCGCGAACTCGAAGAACCCGTCCGAGTTCATGGTCGGCAGCGAGGCCTACTCGGTCGAGCCCTACGGCGCGATGATGCCGCGCGACGACGCGGGCTTCCGCAAGGTCGTCGACGGCGCGACCGCGAAGCTCTACACGAGCCCCCAGATGGCCGCGCTCTACGACAAGTGGTTCAACAAGCCGGTCCCGCCGAAGGGCATCGCGCTCAACGTGCCGATGAGCCCGCAGCTGAAGCGCGTCCTGGCGAATCCGACCTCGAGCGGCAATCCGGACGACTACAAGTAGACGGTCGCGAGGCCCGCGTCGCCGCGGCGCAACACCGGAACGGGGAGCTTCGGCTCCCCGTTTTGTTTGTTATAGTCGGCCGCTTGGCAGGCAGCGTGCCGGATCGCCCGGGCCGATGCATCGCGTCACGACGGGAGGAGCGCGGTGAAATACAACTGGAACTGGGGAATCCTCTGGCAGGAGTCGCTCGACGGCCGCAACACGTGGATCATGACGCTGATCCACGGGCTGGGCTGGACGCTGCTGACGGCGCTGTGCGCCGCGGTCATCGCGCTCCTGCTGGGCTCGGTGATCGGCGTGGTGCGCACGACCGACCGCCGGTGGCTGGTGCGGCTCGGCAATGCCTACGTCGAGCTCTTCCGCAACATCCCGCTGCTGGTCCAGTTGTTCCTGTGGTTCTTCGTGCTCCCCGAACTGCTGCCGAAGGGGCTCGGCGACGCCCTGAAGCACATGGCGCCGCCGTGGGGCTCGTTCGTCCCCGCCGTCATCGGACTGGGCCTCTTCACCGCGGCGCGCGTCGCCGAGCAGGTGCGCGCCGGCATCCAGTCGCTGCCGCGCGGCCAGCGCATGGCCGGCACCGCGCTCGGGCTCACGCAGGCGCAGACCTACCGCTACGTGCTGCTGCCGATGGCGTTCCGGATCATCATGCCGCCGCTCTCGAGCGAGACGATGAACCTGATCAAGAACACCTCGGTCGCCCTGACGATCGGCCTCATCGAACTCACCGCGGCGGCGCGCGCGATGCAGGAATTCACCTTCCAGGTCTTCGAGGCGTTCACGGCGGCGACCGTCATCTACATCGTGGTCAACCTGATCGTCGTGAACCTCATGCGCTGGCTGGAGAGGCGCGTGGCGGTCCCGGGATTCATCGGGCCGGCGGCCGTGGGCGGGGCGCACTGACATGGGCGCCTTCGACTTCGACGTCATCGGGCGGAGCCTCGGCTACCTGTTCCGGGAGGGGATGACCTTCACGCTGACGCTGACCGCGCTGGCGGCGGCGGGCGGGATCGTCTTCGGCACGCTGCTCGCGATGATGCGGCTCTCCTCGTTCAAGTGGCTGTCGCTGATCGCGACCGGGTATGTGAACCTGATGCGTTCGATCCCGCTGCTGCTCGTGATCTTCTGGTTCTACTTCCTCGTGCCCTACATCGGCGCGTGGCTCACCGGCGCCGCGCGGCCGATCCAGGTCGGCGCGTTCGCGAGTTCGGTGATCACGTTCACGATGTTCGAGGCCGCCTACTACTCCGAGATCATGCGCGCCGGCATCCAGTCGATTCCGCGCGGGCAGGTGTGGGCCGGTTACGCGCTCGGCCTCAACTACTGGCAGACGATGGGCACCGTCGTGCTGCCGCAGGCGTTCCGCAACATGATCCCGATCCTGCTCACCCAGACGATCATCCTGTTCCAGGACACCTCGCTCGTCTACGTGCTGTCGATCACCGATTTCCTCGGCGCGGCCTCGAAGGTCGCGCAGCGCGACGGGCGCCTGGTGGAGATGTACCTGTTCGCCGCGCTCGTCTACTTCGTCGTCAGCTTCGGCCTGTCGCTGCTGGTGAAGCGGCTGCAGCAGAAGATCGCGATTATCCGATAGGGAGCCGCCCGCCATGGCGATGATCGAACTGAAGGACGTGTCCAAGTGGTACGGCAGCTTCCAGGTGCTGAAGGACTGCACGACCAGCGTCGCGAAGGGCGATGTCGGCGTCGTGTGCGGGCCGTCGGGCGCGGGCAAGTCGACGCTGATCAAGACGGTCAACGCGCTCGAGCCTTTCCAGCAGGGCGACATCGTCGTCGACGGCATCTCGATCGCCGA
>DAOMBL010000167.1:0-7283 GCA_035427325.1 Casimicrobiaceae bacterium | reverse complement strand
GATGCGGATGCACTACATCAAGATCCTCCCGGGCGACAAGGTGACGGTGGAGATGACCCCCTACGACCTGTCGCGCGCGCGGATCACGTTCCGCGCGAAGTAGACCGGGAGCCGTTTGGCGGTTGACGCTTGACAGGGGCGCCTGCGATTCCGGTGGCGCGCCATAGAGGCGCGATGGGGCGGCGGCGGCGAGGAGAGCGAGATGAAGGTACTGGCGAGCGTGAAGAAGATGTGCCGGAACTGCAAGATCATCCGGCGCAACGGCGTCGTGCGCGTGATCTGCACCGATCCGCGCCACAAGCAGCGGCAGGGGTAGCAGAGGACAGGAATCAGAGGTCAGAGGTCGGGTCCGCCGGAGTCTCCGGCGGCGGCGCGTCGAAGCGCCGGGGCGATCCGGCGTCGTGGCGCAGGCAGTCGACCGCGCCCGATGCGCGGCCACCGGACACGCCGCCCCGTCTGTTCCCTGTCCTCTGACTCCTGAAGTGACGAACGAAGTGAGGAACGAATGGCACGCATCGCAGGCGTCAACATCCCCAACCACCAGCACGCGGTCATCGCGCTGCAGGCGATCTACGGCATCGGCCCCGCGCGCGCGAAGGCGATCGTCGCGGCCGCCGGCGTGGTGCCGTCGACCAAGATCAAGGACCTGAACGACACGCAGATGGACAAGCTGCGCGAACAGGTCGGTCGCTTCGCCGTCGAGGGAGACCTTCGCCGCGAAACGACGATGAACATCAAGCGGCTGATGGATCTCGGCTGCTACCGCGGCGTGCGGCACCGCAAGGGCCTGCCGGTGCGCGGGCAGCGCACGCGGACCAACGCACGCACCCGCAAGGGCCCGAAGAAGGGCCGCACCGTCGCGCTGTCGAAGGCGGCGCCGGCGAAGTAACCAGGAAACCCGACGATGGCACAGCAACCGTCCCAGAAGGCCGCCATGGCGGCGCGCGCCCGGAAGAAGGTCAAGAAGAACGTCTCCGAGGGCATCGCGCACATCCACGCGTCCTTCAACAACACGATCATCACGATCACCGACCGCCAGGGCAACGCGCTCTCGTGGGCCACGTCCGGCGGGGCCGGATTCAAGGGCTCGCGGAAGTCGACCCCGTTCGCGGCCCAGGTCGCGGCGGAGTCCGCCGGCCGCGCGGCCCAGGAGTGCGGCGTCAAGAACCTCGAGGTCCGCATCAAGGGGCCGGGGCCGGGACGCGAGTCGGCGGTGCGCGCGCTGAACGCGCTCGGCTTCAAGATCGCGTCCATCTCCGACGTCACGCCCGTGCCGCACAACGGATGCCGGCCACCGAAGCGTCGGCGCGTCTGAACCCCCATCAATCGATCACTGGATAGCGACCGTGGCCAGATATACCGGACCCAAGTGCAAGCTGGCGCGACGGGAGGGAACCGATCTCTTCCTGAAAAGCGCGCG
Source organism: Casimicrobiaceae bacterium (assembly GCA_035427325.1). Lineage (GTDB taxonomy): Bacteria > Pseudomonadota > Gammaproteobacteria > Burkholderiales > Casimicrobiaceae > VBCG01. The sequence goes on along the minus strand of DAOMBL010000167.1, from coordinate 5,863 downwards.
TCGATCCCTCGACTCCAAGTGCAAGCTCGAGATGAAGCCCGGCCAGCACGGGCAGAAGTCGGGCATGCGCATGTCCGACTACGGCAACCAGCTTCGCGAGAAGCAGAAGCTGCGCCGGATCTACGGGCTGCTCGAGCGCCAGTTCCGGCGCTACTTCGTCGAGGCGGCCCGTCGCAAGGGCTCGACCGGCGAGAACCTGCTGAAGCTCCTCGAGTCGAGGCTCGACAACGTCGTCTACCGGATGGGCTACGGTTCCACGCGCGCCGAGGCGCGCCAGCTCGTGACGCACGGCGCGATCCTGGTGAACGGCAAGCGCGTGAACGTTCCGTCGGCGCTGTGCCGCACCGGAGACGTCGTGTCGGTCGCCGAGAAGGCGAAGTCGCAGCTCCGGATCACCGATTCGCTGCAGCTCGCGGAGAAGGTCGGCTTCCCCGCGTGGGTCGACGTCGACCCGAAGAAGCTGCAGGGCACGTTCAAGGGTGCGCCCGACCGCTCCGAGTTCGGTCAGGACATCAACGAGAGCCTCGTCGTCGAGCTCTACAGCAAGTAGCGGCCCGGAGGACCGTTCGCGCCGCGACGCGGTGCGAAGGACGCCTTCGAGCGAAGTTTTCTCCTCTGCCACGAGGATTCCGAATGCAAAGCAACGTTCTGCTGAAGCCTCGCATCATCGACGTGCAAAGCATGTCGCCGTTCCACGCGAAGGTCGTGATGGAACCGTTCGAGCGCGGCTACGGCCACACGCTCGGCAACGCGCTGCGCCGCGTCCTCCTGTCGTCGATGCCGGGGTTCGCGCCGACCGAGGTCCGCATCTCGGGGGTGCTGCACGAGTACTCGGCGCTCGACGGCGTCCAGGAGGATGTCGTCGACATCCTGCTGAACCTGAAGGGCGTCGTGCTGAAGCTGCACAACCGGGAACACGTGGTGCTGAAGCTCGCCAAGACGGGCGAGGGCGCCGTGACGGCGGCCGACATCGAGCCGAACCACGACGTCGAGATCATCAATCCCGAGCACGTGATCGCCCACCTGACCGCCGGTGGCAAGCTCGAGATGGAGATCCGCGTCGACAAGGGGCGCGGCTACCAGCCGGCGACCGCGCGCGTGAAGCCGGAAGGCGGCCGCTCGATCGGCTCGATCCTGCTCGATGCGTCGTTCTCGCCGGTGCGACGCGTGAGCTACGCCGTCGAGAGCGCGCGCGTCGAGCAGCGCACGGACCTCGACAAGCTGGTGCTGGACATCGAAACCAACGGCGTCGTCGAGCCCGAGCAGGCGGTTCGCTACGCGGCCAGCGTGCTCGTCGAGCAGTTGTCGGTGTTCGCCGACCTCAAGGGCACCGATGCGCCGGTCGCCGAGCGCAGCTCGCCGCAGGTCGACCCGCTATTGCTGCGCCCGGTGGACGATCTCGAGCTCACGGTGCGTTCGGCCAACTGCCTCAAGGCCGAGAACATCTACTACATCGGCGACCTGATCCAGCGGACCGAGACGGAGTTGCTCAAGACGCCGAATCTCGGCCGCAAGTCGCTGAACGAAATCAAGGAAGTGCTCGCCTCGCGCGGGCTCTCGCTCGGAATGAAGCTCGAGAACTGGCCGCCGGCCGGGCTCGACCGTCCGTAACCCTCCACGAGCAAAGAAGAAGAACCGAGCGCCGTGAGAAGCGGCGCCGCCACACCGAAGGGCCGAAGCCATGCGCCATCGCCACGGGCAACGCAAGCTCAACCGAACCAGCAGCCATCGCATCGCGATGCTGCGGAACATGACCAATTCGCTGTTCACGCACGAGGCGATCAGGACGACGCTTCCGAAGGCGAAGGAGTTGCGGCGGGTCGCCGAGCCGCTCATCACGCTCGGCAAGGAACCGACGCTCGCCAACCGGCGACTCGCCTTCGACCGCCTGCGCGATCGCGCCGTGGTGACGAAGCTCTTCGGTGAACTCGGGCCGCGCTACAAGGCGCGCCCGGGCGGGTACCTCCGGATCCTGAAGTTCGGCTTCCGCCAGGGCGACAACGCGCCGATGGCGCTCGTCGAGCTGGTCGACCGGCCTGTGGCCCCCGAGGCTCCTGCCGACGAGAAGGCCGCGTAGGCGCATCCCCGGCGCCGAGCGAAAGGCCGGGCACTGCCCGGCCTTTGCGCATCCGGACCCGCCGATCGGCAGGCTCGCGTCGTGTACGATGCGGCCGCATGAACGGCAAGATTCTCGTTACCGGAGGAGCGGGCTACATCGGCTCGCACGTCGTCGTCTCGCTCGCCGAAGCAGGCTACACGCCGCTCGTTCTCGACAGCTTCGTCAACAGTTCGCGCGCGGTCGTGCCGCGGCTCGCCGAGTTGTGCGGCAGGCCTGTCGAGACGATCGTGGCGGACGTGCGTGACGTCGAGGCGCTGCGCCGGACGTTCCACGACCACGCGATCGCCGGCGTCGTCCACTGCGCGGGGCTCAAATCGGTCGCGGAGGGGCAGGCGCGACCGCTGGCCTACTGGGACGTCAACGTCGGAGGGACGATCGCGCTCGCCGAGGTCATGGGCGAGGCCGGCGTGGCGCGGCTCGTCTTCTCCAGTTCCGCGACCGTCTACGGGCAGCCGGAGGTGCTGCCGGCCACCGAAGACGCACCGCTCAGGCCGCACAGCGTCTATGGCCGCACGAAGCGGACCGCCGAGGATTTCCTGCGCGACCTGGCGCGCGGCAACGCGAACTGGCGGATCGGGATCCTGCGCTACTTCAATCCGGCCGGCGCGCATCCGTCCTCGCGCATCGGCGAGGCGCCGGCCGATCGCCCGCAGAACCTCGTGCCGATGCTGTGCCGGATCGCGGCAGGCGAGTTCGGCGAACTGCGGGTCTTCGGCAGCGACTGGCCCACCGAGGACGGGACCTGCGTGCGCGACTACCTGCACGTGCAGGACCTCGCCGAGGGCCACGTCGCCGCGATTCGCCACCTCGCGTCCACGCCGGGCGCCTCGACGTTCAACCTCGGCGTGGGACGCGGATGGTCCGTGCTCCAGGTGGTGGAGGCGTTCGAGCGCGCCTGCGGCCGGCGCATCGCGCGGATGTTCGCGGCGCGGCGTCCGGGAGACGTCGCGTGCTGTTACGCCGACCCGTCGCGGGCGGAGGCGATGCTGGCGTGGCGTGCGCGACGCGATCTCGATGCGATCTGCGCGGATGCGTGGCGCTGGCAGCAGGCGGGCGGACGCTACTGAGCCGTCGCGCCGGCTCGCCGGAGCCGTGCGAGTTCCCCGCCGAGCCAGTCGCGGGCGGTGGTTTCCCGGTCGCCGCAGCGCACGAGGTACGCGCGGCCGGTCACGCTGCTCGACGACGCGATGCGGTCGACGAACTGGTCGGCGGTCGAGACGAGGGTGCGAACGGCGTCGAATTTCCGCGCGAGATGGTCGCGCGCCTCCCGGCCGTCGTACTCGGTGCCGCTGCGCACGAAGCGGCACGGCGACGCGGCGACGAACGCGAGCAGATGGTCGATCTCGCGCTGCGCCTTCGCGTCGGGCGCTGACTCGGCCGTGGATAGTGCGACGCCCGCCGCGACGGCCGCGACGGCAATGGCGCGGCGCCACGACCTCATGGTCGCGAGATCCGTATCGTCGCGACGATCGGCTTGTGGTCCGAGGAGGCCACGTCCTCGATCCACGCATCCTCGACGTCGATGCCGCGCGTGAACAGGGTGTCGACGGGCCGGCCCAGGAAGCGCGCCGGCTCGCCGAACGAGAGGCTCGCCTCGGCGAGGCCGAGACGCCGGGCGAACGCCTCCAGCGCGTCGACGCGTTCGGCGTTCCAGGTGTTGAAATCGCCTGCGACGACGAGCGGCCCCCGGTGATTCGCGAGAATCGCGCCGAGCGCATCGATCTGGTCGCGCCAGGTTCCGATGAGCGGCGCGAAGTTGATCGCGTGCAGGTTCGCGACCGCGAGCGTCTCGTAGCGTCCTTCGATGCGAAACCAGGCGACGAGGGCCGACTTGGGCAGGGCGAGGAGCGGCTCCATGGCACGCAGGACGCAGGCTTCGAGCGGCGCCGCGGCCGATGCGGTCAGGACGCCCCTCGCGACGCCCCCGAGTTCCCATGCGTCGGCGTGCACGAAGAAGCGCCCGGCGTGCCGGAGGATCGCGCGCAGCGCCGGGTCGAGCGACGCCTCCTGCAGGAGCACGAGGTCGCTCGCGGCGGCGAAACGGGTGAGGTCGGCGTCCCATCCCGGTTCGCCGTTCTTGTGGATGTTCCAGACCGTGAGCCTGAGCGGCTGTCCGGGCGCGAACGCGCCGGGTTTCGCGACGAGCGCGTCGCGACGCCCGCAGTCGAGGTTCGCGACGACCAGGCGGCCGTTCGCCTCGAACCGGCCCCGGTCGACCGGGGCGACCGTCGCGCATCCCGCGAGCGCGACCAGCGCGACGGCGAGCGCCAAGCGCACGACAGGGTGCGTACCGCGCGGTTCAGGCACCGCCGATCGACACGCCCTCGACCTTCAGCGCCTCGGCGCGGATCTCCTCGGTGAGGCGCGCCTTGAGCGCCGAGAACGGCGGGGTGGTCTTGACCGTGTAGTGGCGCGGATGCGCGAGCGGCACCGCGACGTCGGCCTTGATGCGGCCCGGGCGGGCGCTCATCACGACGACGCGGCTCGCCATGAAGATGGCTTCCTCGATGTCGTGCGTGACGAAGAGCACCGTCGTCTTCTCGCTCTCCCAGATCGCGAGCAGCAGTTCCTGCATCAATCCGCGCGTCTGGTGGTCGAGCGCGCCGAAGGGTTCGTCGAGCAGCAGGATCTTCGGCGCGTTCGCGAGGGCGCGCGCGATCGCGGTCCGCTGCTGCATGCCGCCCGAGAGCATCTTCGGATAGTGACGCGCGAAGCCGTCGAGGCCGACCTTGTGGATCCAGTGGGCGGCGACCGAAGCCTGCTCGGACGCGGGCATCCCCTTCTCGTTCAAGCCGAAGCGCACGTTCTCCTCGACCGTGAGCCAGGGGAACAGCGTGTAGCTCTGGAACACCATGCCGCGGTCGGCGCCCGGGCCGGTCACCTCGAGGCCGTCGAGCAGCACGCGGCCGGTCGAGGGGCGGTCGAGCCCGGCGACGATCCGCAGGAGCGTCGACTTGCCGCAGCCCGACGGACCGAGGATGGTGATGAAGTCGTTGTCGGCGACCTCGAGGGAGACCGGAGTGAGCGCGACCGTCGGCACAGCGCCACGCACGCCCGGAAACGTCCGGCCCACCGCGTCGATGACGAGCTTGCTCATGCCCGGCCTACGCGAGGCTCCACGGGAAGAGCTTCTGGTTGGCCCACTTGAACACGAAGTCCGAGACGAGCCCGATCAGCCCGATCATGATGATGCCGAAGATGATCTGGCCGGTGTTGAGCAGCGCCTGGCTGTCGGTGATCATGTGGCCGATCCCCGACGACGCGCCGATCAGTTCCGCGACGATCACGTAGGTCCACGCCCATCCGAGCACGAGGCGGAGCGATTCGGCGATCTGCGGCGCGGCCGAGGGCAGGAGCACGCGTCGGACGATGCCCGACGATCCCGCGCCCAGCGTGTACGCGGCCTCGACCAGGTCGCGGCGCGTCGATCCGACGATGACCGCGATCATCAGGACGATCTGGAAGAAGACGCCGATGAAGATCACCATGAGCTTCTGCGTCTCGCCGATGCCCGCCCACAGGATGAGCAGCGGGATGAATGCGGAAGCGGGCAGGTAGCGTGCGAACGACACGAACGGCTCGAAGAACGCCTCGACCGGCTTGAACGCGCCCATCGCGATGCCGAGCGGCACGCCCGCGAGGGCCGCCAGCAGGAAGCCGCCCAGGACCCGCCAGACCGTGATGCCGACGTCGGCCGCGAATCCGTGCTTCGCGCACAGCGTCCAGCCTTCGTCGAGCATCGTG
>DAOMBL010000166.1:0-7326 GCA_035427325.1 Casimicrobiaceae bacterium | reverse complement strand
GAAGCCCGACCCACGGGGGATGGGGCATCCCGTCGGGCTGAAGCCCGACCCACGGAGGATGAGGCATCCCGTCGGGCTGAAGGCCGACCCACAGCGCCTGTGGGTCGGCCTTCAGGCCGACGCCTTTCGGTGGGCCTGCTGCACGGGCGGATGAAGCCCGCGGAGAAGGCGGCGGTGATGGACGCCTTCGTGCGGGGCGAGGTCTCCGTGCTCGTCGCGACGACGGTGATCGAGGTCGGCGTCGACGTGCCGAACGCCTCGGTCATGGTGATCGAGCACGCCGAGCGCTTCGGTCTCGCGCAACTCCACCAGTTGCGCGGGCGCGTCGGGCGCGGCGCCGCCGAGAGCCAGTGCATCCTGCTGTTCGAGGAGCCGCTCTCCGACACCGCGAAGCAACGGCTCAAGGTGATCTACGAGACGACGGACGGCTTCGAGATCGCGCGGCAGGACCTCGCGATCCGCGGTCCCGGCGAATTCCTGGGCGCGCGCCAGTCGGGGGTGCCGCTGCTGCGCTTCGCGGACCTGGAACGCGACGTCGCGCTGATCGAGCAGGCGCGCGATGCCGCCGACGAGCTGCTGGCGAAGTTCCCCGACGCGGCCGCGGCGCACCTCGCGCGCTGGCTCGGCGCGAAGCAGGAGTTCATCAAGGCGTGAGGACCATGGAATCGAACAGCACGATCGGCCCGGTGGCGACCGACATCGACGTCTTCGACCCGCGCTTCGCGCCGGTCGTCGCGCACCGGCCGAGCCTCGAACGGCTCGCCACCGGCGCGATCTGGAGCGAGGGGCCGGTCTGGATCGCCGAGGACGACAGCGTGCTGTGGAGCGACATCCCGAACGACCGGATGCTGCGATGGTCCGCGCAGGACGGCATGAGCGTCTGGCGCGAGCGTGTCGAGTTCACCAACGGCCACACGCGCGACCTCGACGGGACGATCCTGCACTGCTCGCACGGGCTGCGCGCCGTCTTCCGCACCGACGTCGACGGCGGCGCGCAGCGTACCGTGGTCGATCGCTGGGAGGGCCGGCGCTTCAACGCGCCCAACGACATCGTCGTCAAGTCGGACGGGACAATCTGGTTCACCGATCCGCCCTACGGGCTCATCATCCCGGAGGAGGGGCACGGCGGCGAATCCGAGATCGGCGACTGCTACGTGTTCCGCCACGATCCGCGCACCGGCGCGCTCGACCCGGTCACCGCACTGCCCGAGCATCCGAACGGGCTCGCGTTCTCGCCCGACGAGTCGCTGCTGTACGTCTCCGACACGTCGGGCGCGCTGCCGGCCCACGGGAGCAACCACTGCATCTGGGTGTTCGACGTCGTCGACGGCCGCAGGCTCGGGAACGGCCGCGTGTTCGCCGAAATCGCGCCCGGCGTGCCGGACGGTTTCCGTCTCGACGCGCAGGGGTGGATCTACACGAGCGCGCAGGACGGCGTGCACGTCTACCATCCGGACGGCACGCGGCTCGGCCGGATCGGCGTGCCGGAGAAGGTCGGCAACGTCACCTTCGGCGGACACGCGCGCGACATCCTCTACATCGCCGCGTCGAGTTCGCTCTACCGCATCCGCCTCGCCACGCGCGGCGTGCAACACCCCTAGCGGCGACGAGGTTCCGGTACCGGGGACTGGTCAGTCCACCTTGATGTTCTGCTGCCTGACCACGGCGGTCCAGCGCTCGATCTCGTCGCGGATCAGCTTCCCGTACGCTTCGGGCGAACTCGCGACGACGTCGAAGCCGAGGTCCTGGAGCTTGTCGCGCAGCGCGGGCGTCGCGAGCGCCTGCTGCAGCGTCGACGAGAGTTTCTGGACGACGGCGGGACTCATGCCGGCGGGACCGAGGATGCCGTAGAACGGTGCGGCGTCGAACCCGGCGTAGCCCTGTTCGGTGAGCGTCGGCAGGTCGGGCAGCGACTTCGCGCGCTGCGACGCGACGATCGCGAGCCCGCGCACGGTTCCCGCCTTCACCTGCGCGCCGGACGGCACGATCGCGTCGATGAGGAGCGGCACCTGCCCGCCCATCACGTCCTTCAGTGCCGGTGCGATCCCGTTGTAGGCGACGTGCTGCCCGTCGATGCCCTCGCGCGCACGAACCATCTCCCACCAGAGATGGCCGTAGCTTCCGATCCCGCCGGAGGTGTACTGGAGCGGCGCCTTCTGCGCCTTCGCATAGGCGAAGAGTTCCGCCATCGACTTCACCGGCACCGCGGGGCCGACGACGACGAGGAGCGGCTGGCTCACGACGTGCGAGATCGGCGTGAAGTCGCGGATCGGATCGTACGGGAGCTTGCGGCCGAGCGCGGTGTTGAAGGCGATCGGCACGCCCGGGGCGAGCAGCGTGTAGCCGTCGGGCTTCGACTTCGCGACGGCGTCGCTGCCGACCACCTGGCCGCCGCCGGGCTTGTTCTCGACCACCACCTGGACGCCGAGCTTCTCGGACCACGTCGGCGCGATCGCGCGGAATGCGGTATCGATGCCGCCGCCCGCGGCGACCGGCACGACGAGCTTGATCGGGCGGGAAGGGAATGGTTCCTGCGCGCTGGCCGTCGGCGCGACCGCGGCGAGGCAGAGCACGGCCAGGGCGACGAGGGCGGTCGGGCGGCGATGGGGCATGGAAGGTTCCTCGCGAGACGGGGGTGAACTGATATACTAGTCGACAAGGACGCCCTCGACAACCGACGATGCCCGTACCCCCCACCCCGTCGCTCGGCGTCACGGTGATGCCCGAGTGGTTCCAGTGCGAGGGGATCGGTCCGGTGCTCGATCGGATCGAGGCGCTCGGAGCGCGCGCGATCGCCACCTCGCCGTACGTGCTCGAGCCCTCCTCCGACGGCGAAGGCGCGCGCGAGCCGCCGCCCGACGGCGAGGCGGGGCGTGTGCGGCCGCTCGACCGCCCGCTCTTCGGCCGCACCGAACTCCTGGTCCGTACGGCACCCGCTTTCGAGCACGACGTCGCGCGGTACGCGGGCCTGCGCTACCGGCCGTCGCCTCCGACCGCATTGACGCGCCGGAACTCGGACCTGCTCGATCGTGTCGTCGCGGAGGCGCGCGCGCGCGGGATCGAGGTCCTGCTGCAGGTGATGGCGGCCTGCCCGCCCGGCTACCGCGTCCAGTTCTCCGGCGTCGAGGTCGACGACCAGTGCCGCCGGCCCGACGGGACGACGCACGCCGCGCGCGTGGACCGAAACGCCAGCCTGGCCTCGCCGCACGTCGTCGCGTACACGGCGACGCTGGTCGCCGAACTGGCGGAGCGCTATCCCGGTGTCGCCGGGTTCCGGCTCGACTGGCCGGAGGCGCCGCCCTACGACTTCGAGAGCGCGCTGTTCGATTTCCACCCCGCCATGCAGGCGACGATGCGAAACGCGGGCCGCGATCCCGGCGACGTCGCGCGCGGCGTGATCGCGTGGTCGGAGGGCCTGCGACGCGCGGCCCGCGATGCGGCGTCGCAAGGGCTCGCGGCGGTGCGCCGCGCGCTGTCCGACGCCGGCATCGAGGCGTTCGTGTCCGCCGACGGTGTCTATGCACCGCTGCGCGAAGCGAAGCGGGAAGCCGTGCTGCGGTTGCTGCGGGCGGTCCGCCGCGCGCTCGACGCGGTGCCCGGGACCCGCAGGAGGCTCGAGCCGCAGGTGTTTCCGCCGCCGTTCCACCGGATCTCGGGATTTCCGCTCGACGCGCTCGAAGGGCTCGCCGATCGCGTCGGGGTCAAGCTCTACACGATGCATTGGCCGATGCTCGCGCGCTACTGGGCGCGCGACCTCCTGGGCGCTGGGCCGGCGCGCAACCACGACGCCGTCACCGCGGCGATCGCCGGGTGGTTCGGTCTCACCGACGCTCCGATGGTCGACGGGACCGGGCTGCGCTATCCGGAGCCGCACGAGTCGCATCCGGTGGGGAGCCTCGCGCAGCGGCGCAAGCTCGAGGTTGCGCGCGCCGAGGCCGGCCGCGTGCCGGTCGTCGCGTTCGCGCACGCGTACGGCCCGATCGGCGATGTCGTGCATCGCGTCGGCCTCGCACGCTCGAGCGGGCTGCCGGTGTGGATCAACCGCTACGGCTACCTGTCCGACGCGAAACTGGCGGCGCTGGCGCGCGGCCGCGCGGGCGGATCGCGCGGCTCGGTTCCGCTGCACGAGGGGTCGCGGTGAAGGCGTCTCCATCCCGGCCGATCGCCGCGATCGCGCACGGCCCCGGACCCGTGGTCGCGGGACGGCTGTCCGAGAGCGTGCGGGTGCACGCGGCGCTGCGCGCGGCGATCCTCGACGTCGCGCTCGTTCCGGGCGCGGCGATCGCCGAACAGGAGATCGCGAGGCGGTTCGGCGTGAGCCGCACCCCGGTGCGCGAAGCGCTGCTGCGGCTCGCCGACGAAGGACTGGTGGACGTGCGGCCGCAGCGGGGCACGTTCGTCGCGCGACTCGCGCTCGACCGGATCGAGGAGGCGCTGTTCGTGCGCCGGGCGGTCGAGTGCCAGATCCTCGCGCGGGTCGTCGCGCGCCCCGACCGCGCGGCCGTCGCCTCGGACCTGAACGGGATCGTCGCCCTGCAGGCGGCGGCGATCGAGTCGGGCGACGTTGGAGGCGCACTCGATGCCGACACGCGCTTCCACCACGCGCTCGTCGCCGCCAGCGGATTCGAGGGGGTCTGGAGCGTCGTCGCGCAGGCACGCGACCTCCACCACCGGATTCGCGCGATCGCCGTGCCGGAACTCAACAGCGCCCTGCAGGCGATCCGCGACCATCGTGCGATCGTGCGCGCGGTGCGCGCGGGCGACGCGGGACGCGCCGCCGATGCGATGTCGAAGCACCTCGATCGGAACCTCGTGCTCGCCCGGACGATCGCCGACCGGCATCCGGACTATTTCTCGGCCGGACCGGCATCCCGTCCTCGGGCCATCCCGCGCATCGGCCCGACGGGGGCGACGCGCGCGCCTTGACGCCGCAGGCCGAGCAAGAAGATTGAGCGAAATCAACCACCTGCGCCCACGACCGGGACGCCGGGAGTAGAATGCCGGCATTCCGGGTGCCCGTGACCGGTTTCCGGCCACGCCATGTCGCTCCACACCATCGGCCTCAACCACACCACCGCGCCGCTCGACGTGCGCGAGCGGGTGACGTTCGCCCAGGACGCGCTCGCCGACGCGCTGCGCGACGTGACCGGCGCGTGTTCGGTGAACGAGGCCGCGATCCTGTCCACCTGCAACCGGACCGAGGTGTATTTCCGCGGCGGCGAGCCGAAGCGCGTCGCGCGCTGGCTCGAGGACGTGCACGGGCTCGCGTCGGACACGCTGCGGCCGCACCTCTACACGCTCGGCCAGGACCAGTCGGTGCCGCACGCGTTCCGCGTGGCGTCGGGGCTCGACTCGATGGTGCTGGGCGAGCCGCAGATCCTCGGCCAGATGAAGCTCGCGGTCCGCACGGCGGAGTCCGCCGGGTCGCTCGGCCTCGTGCTCCACCGGCTGTTCCAGCGCACCTTCGCCGTCGCGAAGGACGTGCGCACGCACACCGACATCGGCAGCGCGTCGATCTCGATGGCGGCGGCGGCGGTCAAGCTCGCCGAGCGCATCTTCCCGTCGATCGCGGACCAGCGGCTGCTCCTGATCGGCGCGGGCGAGATGATCGAACTCGCGGCGAGCCATTTCGTCGCGCGCCGGCCGAAGTCGGTGACGGTGGCGAACCGCACGCACGAGCGCGGCCAGTCGCTCGCCGAGCGCATCGGCGCCGACGCGATCCTGCTGAACGAACTGCCCGACCGGCTCCCGCAGTTCGACATGATCGTGACCTGCACGGCCAGCACGCTGCCGATCCTCGGCAAGGGGCTGATCGAGCGCGTGATCCGCGCGCGCCGTCACGCGCCGGTGTTCATCGTCGACCTCGCGGTGCCGCGCGACGTCGAGCCCGAGGTCGGGCAGCTCGACGACGTGTTCCTCTACTCGGTCGACGATCTCTCGTCGATCGTCAAGGACAACCTCGCGATCCGGCGCGAGGCGGTGGCGCAGGCCGAGGCGATGATCGCCGAGCAGGCCGGCCAGTTCCTCAACTGGCTCGAGGGCCGCAGCGTCGTGCCGACGATCCACGCGCTCTCCGGCCACGTCGACGACCTGCGTGAACTCGAACTCGACCGCGCGCGGCGGATGCTCGCGAACGGGACGCCGCCGGAACGCGTGATCGAGGCGCTCGCGCGCGGGCTCGCGAACAAGTTCCTGCACGCGCCGCTCTCCGCGCTCAACTCGGCGGGCGACGCCGAGCGCGCGGAACTCATCGCGCTGTTCCAGCGCGTCTACCGGCTGCACGATTAGCTGCGGCGCCCGGATCCGGGTTCCGAGCCGCGTTCGGGACCGGGCTCCGGCGTCGGGCGTCCGATGCCCCCGTGAAGATCTCGCTGCGCACCCGGCTCGAGCAGCTCGCGACGCGCCTCGCGGAACTCGACCACCTGCTGGCCGCGCCCGAGACGGCCGCGGACATGGAGCGCTTCCGCGCCTGCGCCAAGGAGCGCGCCGAGGTGGCGCCGGTCGTCGAGCGCTTCTCCGCGTGGCGGCAGGCCGAAGCCGACGTCGCCGCGGCCGAGGAGATGGCGGCGGATCCGGCGATGCGCTCGTTCGCGGAAGAGGAGCGCGCCCACGCGCGCGGGCGGATGGAGGCGCTCGAGCGCGACCTCCAGGCGGCGCTGCTCCCGAAGGACGCGAACGACGCGCGCAACGTCTTCCTCGAGATCCGCGCCGGCACCGGCGGCGACGAGAGCGCGCTCTTCGCCGGCGACCTGCTGCGCATGTACACGCGCTACGCGGAGCGCGAGGGCTGGAAGGTCGAGCTGGTGTCGTCGTCGCCGTCGGAACTCGGGGGGTTCCGCGAGGCGATCGCGCGCATCGCGGGGGAGGGCGCCTACGCGAGGCTCAAGTTCGAGTCGGGCGGCCACCGCGTGCAGCGCGTGCCGGAGACCGAGGCGCAGGGGCGCATCCACACCTCCGCGTGCACGGTCGCGGTGATGCCCGAGGCCGATCCGATCGCCGACATCGTGATCAACCCGGCGGAACTCCGCATCGACACGTTCCGCTCGTCGGGCGCGGGCGGGCAGCACGTCAACAAGACCGATTCGGCGGTGCGCATCACGCACCTGCCGACCGGCATCGTCGTCGAGTGCCAGGACGACCGCTCGCAGCACCGCAACCGCGCGCAGGCGATGAGCGTGCTCGCGACCCGCCTCCTCGACCGCGAGCGCACCGAGCGCCAGCGCAAGGAGGCGGCCACGCGCAAGAGCCTGGTCGGCTCGGGCGACCGAAGCGAGCGCATCCGCACCTACAATTTCCCGCAGGGCCGCGTCACCGACCACCGCATCA
>DAOMBL010000165.1:1957-7342 GCA_035427325.1 Casimicrobiaceae bacterium | reverse complement strand
GGCGCTGCTCGGGGACGACGCGAGGCGCGCGGCGATGCGCGCGAGCGCCGGCCGGTTCCTCGCGGCGCACCGGGGCGCGACCGACCGGACCTGGGACTTCGTGTCGGAACGACTCGGGAGGCCGGATGCCGGCGGAGGCGCGAGCCCCGGGCCCGGAGCGCGAACCGGCGACCGCGGGGCCGGCGCGGCCGAAGCCGCGGGTCGCGCTAGTCCTTCAGCCGGCGGTTGAGTTCCTCGAGATCCAGTTCGCTCAGCGTGCCGACCGCGGACTTGAGCCGCAGCGTGTTGATCAGGTAGGTGAAGTACGCCTGCGCGAGATTGCGCCGCTGCGTGAACACCGTCTGCTGCACGTTCAGCACGTCGAGGTTGGTCCGCACGCCGACTTCCTGGCCGAGCTTGTTCGACTGCAGCGCGACCTCCGCGGACTGCACCGCCTGCGCGGTCGCGCGGACCGTCGCGACCGAACTGTTGACCCCGGTGTAGCCCACCTGGGCGTTGAACCGCGCGTTGCGGCGCGCGAGTTCCAGCGCTTCGCGGGCGGAATCCTGCAGCGCGACCGCCTCGCGGATCTTCGAATCGACGAAGCCCCCCTGGTAGATCGGCAGGTTGAGCGCGAGGCCGATCGCGGCGTTGCGGGCGTGGAAGGTCAGGTCGTTGGCGGCGCTGCCGTTGGCGCCGCTCGCGGTCAGGTTGCCCACGAGATCGAGCGTCGGCAGGTGCCCCGCGCGCTGCCGGTCGACCTCGAGGGTGGCGACGTCGTAGTTGACCTGGGCGACGCGGACCGCGAGGTTCTCCTTCAGCGCGCGCTCGAGCCAGGCGTCGAGCGAATTCGGCTCGGGAGGCGCCGGATCGAAGCCGGCCCCGAGCTTCTTCAGCTCGCGCGGCATGCGTCCGATGATCGCCCGCAGCGCCGTCACCTTGTTGTCGAGGTCGTTGCGCGCCGCGATCTCCTGCGCCACGATCTGGTCGTAGTTCGCCTGCGCCTCGTTGGTGTCGGTGATCGTCGCGACGCCGACCTCGAAGTTGCGCTTCGCCTGCGCGAGTTGCTCGGACACGGCCGCCTTCTGGGCCACCGACAACTCGACGTTGAACTGCGCGAGAAGCACGTCGAAATACGCGACCGCGACGCGGATGATGAGATCCTGCTGCGCGGTGGCGAGCGTGAAGTCGGCCTGCTCGACGACCCGTCTCGCCTGTTCGTAGGCGACGACGTTCTGGACGCGGTAGATCGGCTGGGACGCGCTGATCGTCGCGCCGTACGACTGGTAGTTGCCCGACGCGATCACCGGCGGCTGCGAACGGGTGTTGTTGTAGACGTCGTTCGCGTACACCGACGCGGACAGCCCGACGTTGGGCAGGAGACTCGCGCGCGCCTGCGGCGCCTTCTCCTGCACCGAGAGCCAGTTCGCGCGCGCCGCGGCGAGCACCGGATCGGCGCGCTGGGCATCGCGGTAGATGTCCATCAGGTCTTCGCCGGCGGCGGGCAGCGCCGCGAACGCCGGAGGCACGGCGAGGGCGAGGGCGAGCAGTCGTCGTTTCATCGAACGAACCCTGGAATCGGTTCAGTAGCGCGGCATGGCCGGGTCCACGTCCTCGGCCCAGGCCGCCATGCCGCCGGCCTGGTTCCACACCTGCGCGAAGCCCGAGCGCGCGAGGAACGTGGCGGCGAGGCGGCTGCGGACGCCGTGGTGGCAGACCACGACGAGTTCGCGGTCGCGCGGCAGCTCGCCGAGCCTCGCGGGGAGTTCGTGCATCGGGACGTGGATCACGTCCGACAACGCGCAGCGCTCGAGTTCCCAGGGCTCGCGCACGTCGACGACCGCGGGCGCGCGACGCGCGGCGTCCGCGCGCCAGCGGACGAGTTCGGACGGCGCGAGGTCGCGGATCAAAACGCGAAGCGCGCCGGTTCGGGCGCGTTGACGAGCGGCTTCACCACGGTTTCGAACAGCGAGGTGGCCACGCAAGCGCCGGGGGCGCTCCATCGGAAGAGCTTCGCAGTCATCGCCGGCGCGTCGCCGACGATCGCGAACAGGCGTCCGCCGGGCTTGAGCTGGCGGAAGAACGCGTCGTGCAGGATCGGCGTGGAGCCCGTGAGCAGGATCGCGTCGTAGGTCCCGGTCCCGAAGCCGCGCGACCCGTCGCCCACGGCGAGTTCGACGTTGTCGATGCCCGCGCGCCGGAGCCGCTCCGCGGCGTCGCGCGAGAACGGCGCGTGGATCTCCACGCTCGTGACATGCCCGGCGAGGCTCGCGGCGAGCGCCGTCAGGTATCCGCTGCCGGTTCCGATCTCGAGGACGGCGTCGCCGCGCCGCAGCGCGAGTTCCTGCAGCGCGCGCGCCTCGAGCTTCGGCGTCCACATCGACTCGCCCTCGCCGATCGGGATCTCGAAGTCGCCGAAGGCGAGCGAGCGGTACGCGGCCGGCACGAATTCCTCGCGCCGGACCGTGAACAGGAGGTCGAGGACGACCGGGTCGAGCACCTCCCACGGCCGGATCTGCTGCTCGACCATGTTGAAACGGGCTTGCTCGGCGTCCATGGGGGCTATGCGTGGGCTAGGGGGGTTCGCGCCGGGGGCTCTGCGGCATGGCCGGCGGAGCGCGGGATCCATGCACCGGTCCGCGCAAATGACCGCCGGTCATTTATTATGCCGTCGTCGATTATCCCACGTCAATCGACGCCCGGCCGGGCGCGCGGCACGTCGCCGGGTGCCGGCCGGATGCCCCGACGCGATGCTTCATTCCGCCGCTCCGGGATCGGCCGCCGAGGCGGCCTCGGCTTGCGCGGAGCGCCGGGCCGCGCGGCGTTCCCGCCTCGCGCGCCGCGCCTCGTGCCAGCGGTCGAGCCAGGCGTAGAGCACCGGCACGACGACGAGCGTCAGGAGCGTCGAGGTGACGACCCCGCCGATGATCGCCCGGCCCATCGGCGCCTGCGTCTCGCCGCCCTCGCCGATGCCCAGCGCGAGGGGCAGCATGCCGCCGATCATCGCCGCGGTCGTCATCAGGATCGGACGCAGTCGAACCTGTCCCGCGTCGCGCAGCGCGTCGTCGAGGCTCGCGCCGGCGCGCCGCGCGCGGTTCGCGAAGTCGACGAGCCGGATCGCGTTCTTGGTCACGCGCCCCGTCAGCATGATGAAGCCGATGATCGAGCAGATGTTGCGGGTCGTCCGCGTGACGAGCAGCGCGAGCCGCCCGCCGATCAGCGAGAACGGCAGCGACGCCATGATCGCGACCGGCTGCGTGAAGCTCGCGAACTGGGAGGCGAGGATCAGGTAGATGAAGATGATCGCGAGCCCGAGCGCGGCGAGCGCCGCCTGGAAGGACTCCTGCATGTCCTGCTGCTGGCCCGCCGCGGCGAGCCGGTAGCCCGCGGGAAGCTGCATCGCGTCGGCGACCTTCTGCACGTCGCTTCCGACGTCGCCCGACGGGCGCCCCTCGGCGTTCGCGTAGATGCCGATGCGCCGCTGCAGGTCCTGGCGCTTGATGATCTGCGGACTCCTCGTCTCGACCAGGTCCGCCACCTGCCGCAGCGGCACCATGCGCAACTCGCCGTCCGGCCCGCGGCGATTGGTCGACACGTAGAGGTTGCCGAGGTCGGAGGCGACCCGGCGATTGTCATTCGGGAGCTGGACGTTGACCTCGTAGTTCTGCCCGTCGGGCGCGAGCCAGTAGCTCACGGTGTCCCCGGCGATCAGCGGGCGGATCGTCGCGCCGACCTGCTGCACGGTGATGCCCAGGTCCGCGGCGACGTCCTGGTTGAGCCGGATCGACAGCGCGGGATTGGCCGCCTTGTCGGAGGTCTCGAGGTCGACGATGCCGGGCACCTTCGCGACCTTGTCGGCGAACTCCTTCGCGATGCGCGCGAGCGTGTCGGGGTCGGGACCCAGCAGGTTGAACCAGATCGGCCGGTCGTAGCCGATCGCGAGCTCGATCCCGGGGATCGGCTTCAGCGCGGCGCGGATCGCCGTCTCGACCTCCTTCTGCGAACGCGAGCGCCGCGCGCGCTCGACGAGCTTGAGGTTCACGCGGGCGTAGTTGCGGCCGTCCTCGGTGCCGACCGTCGTCATCGCGAGCTCGATCTCCGGGAACGCCTTCAGCTCCTCCTCGACCTGCCGCACCTTGCCGTCGGTGTACTCGAGGCTGGAGCCCACCGGCGTGTTGAGCCGCAGCGAGACGAAGCTCTCGTCCGCCTGCGGGATGAACTCGGTGCCCACGAGCGGAACGACGAGGAAGCTCGAGAAGAAGGTCACGAGCGCGATCGCGACCACGCTCTTGCGGTGGCCGAGCGCCCACTCGAGGATCCTGCCGTAGAGGACGTGCACCGCGTCGATGCCGCGCTCGACGCGGTCCATGAAGCGACCGAGCCAGGGCATGCGGCGGAACCGCGAGCCCGGCGGGTCGTGCCACACCGACGAGAGCATCGGATCGAGCGTGAAGCTGATGAACAGCGACACCAGCACCGCCACGGCGACCGTCATGCCGAACTGGAAGAAGAAGCGTCCGATGATCCCGCTCATGAAGGCGATCGGGACGAACACCGCCACGATCGCGAAGGTCGTCGCCATGACGGCCAGGCCGATCTCGTCGGTGCCCTCCATCGCGGCGCGCCGGTGGTCCTTGCCCATCGCCAGGTGGCGCACGATGTTCTCGCGCACGACGATCGCGTCGTCGATCAGGAGCCCGATGCACAGCGAGAGCGCCATCAACGTCAGGAAATTGAGCGTGAAGCCGAACGCGTACAGCGCGATGAACGTCGCGACCACGGCGATCGGCAGCGTGAGCCCGGTGATGACGGTGCTGCGCCAGCTGTGCAGGAACAGGAAGACGATCAGCACCGTGAGGAGCGCGCCCTCGACGATCGTGCTCTTCACCCGATTGACGCTCTTCTCGACCCGGTCGGCGGCCGAGTTGACGAGCCGGACCTCGACGTCGGAAGGAAGCCGGCCCTTGAGCGATGCGACCGCCGCGCTCACGTTGCGCCCGGTCTCGACGATGTTCGCGTCCTGCGCCTTGCGCACGTCGATGGTGATCGCCGGGCGAGCGTTGATGCGCGCGTAGCTCGAGGGTTCCTTCTCGCCGTCGATCACGTCGGCCACCTGGTTCAGGTGCACCGGCGCCCCGCCCTGCTGCGCGACGATGATGCGGCCGAACTGCTCGGGATCCTTGATCCGTCCCTCGACCCGCACGACGGCGTCGGAGGATCCGCTGGTGATCCGCCCGGCCGGCACGTCCTGGTTCGCCTCGCGGATCGCGTTCATCACCTGGTCGACCGGAATGCCGAGCGCGGTGAGCGCGTGCGGCTTGATCTGGACCAGGATCTGTCGCGTGAGCCGCCCGTTGACGTCGATGCGGGCGACGCCGGGCAGGTTCTCCAGCGCCTTGACGATCG
>DAOMBL010000165.1:0-1947 GCA_035427325.1 Casimicrobiaceae bacterium | reverse complement strand
GAGACGGCCGGGGCGTCGTTCTCGTTGTCGGCCCGTATGACGCGCGGATCCTTGACGTCGCGCGGGAAGCCGGGCCGCACGGTCGCGATCTTGTCGCGCACGTCCTGGATCGCCTGCGCCACGTTCGTCGACATCCGGAACTCGATGAACACCTGGCTCGAGCCCTCGCGCGAGTTGCTGAACATGCGCTGCACGCCCGCGACCTGGTTGACCGCGTACTCGATCGGCTTGGTCACGTCGTTCTCGACCGCCTCGGGCGCGGCGCCCGGGTAGTTCGTGAGGACCATCACGAACGGCAGGCTCACGTCGGGCATCTGCTCGACGCGCAGCCGCTGGTACGAGAACACGCCGAGCACGGTGATGCCGATCATCACCATGGTGGCGAACACCGGGTTGCGGATCGAGGTGCGGGTGATCCACATGTCAGGTGGCAGGTGACAGTTGACAGTTGACAGGGGCGCCGGAGATTCCGGTGGCGGCGCATCGAGCGCCGATGGGCGATCCCTGTGGGTCGGGCTTCAGCCCGACAGTTCCGGGCTTCATCCCGACAGGGTCTGTGCCGAATTCGCGATGTTGCGTCGGCCTGAAGGCCGACCCACAACCCTGTGGGTCGGGCTTCAGCCCGACGGTCTTGGACTTCAACCCGACAGTCTTGGACTTCAGCCCGACAGTCCCGGGCTTCAGCCCGATGCCCTCCCGGCGCAAGGGCGCGAATGCTGTCGCGAAGCCCGGCCCGCGGACGCCCGCCACCTGCGGAATCAACTGGCCCCCGCCTTCGGCTTGGCCGCCCGCGCCTCGGAGGTCGGCGTCGGCGCCTTCACGAGCGCAGGCGCGCCCTCCTTGAGGTTCTCGAACCGGGTGGCGAGCACCGGCAGGTCCTTCGGCAGCGGCGTCTTGACCTCGACCAGTCCCGCGTCCTCGTCGCGCCTCCCGACGGGCACGATCCGGCGCGAGAGCTTGCCGTTGTCGACGACCCAGACGTAGCACTGGCCGCCCTCGGTGCGGACCGCGGTGGCGGGCAGCGTCGCCATCGGCGCGCTCGCCGCGAGCGCGATGCGGCCGTTCGCGAACATGCCGCTGCGAAGCGCGGCATCCGGGTTGCGCAGCGCGACGTAGACCATGATCGCGCGCGTGCCCGGCTCGGTCGACGGGTTGATGCGCGCGATGCGCCCGGCGAACTTGCGCTCGCCGAACCCGTCGACCGCGAGTTCGACCGACATGCCGGCGGAGAGCGCCGGCACGTCGATCGCCGGGACGAGCGCCTGCAGTTCCAGGTCAGACAGGTCGACGACGGTCACGAGCGGCGCATCCTGCGCGACCTTTTCGCCGCCCTGCACGTGGCGCTTGCCCACGATGCCCGCGATCGGGGCGATGACCGTCGCGTCCTTGATGGCGTTCCGCGCGAGCAGGACCTGCGCCTCGATGCTCTTGACGTTGCCCTTCGCGACGTCGTATCCGGACTGCGAGCTGTCGAACGCGGTCTGCGAGATGAACTTCTCGTTCAGGAGCTTGACGTTGGTCGCCCGCGTCTTCTCGGCGAGCGCCATCTGCGCCTTCGCGCTCTCGAGCGCGCCCTGCCGCTCGATCAGCTTCGCGTCGAGGTCGGCCGTGTCGATGCGCACGAGCACCTGGCCGGCGCGGACGGTTTCGCCCTCGCGGACCCGCACTTCCTTCACTTCGCCCGGGACCTTGGCCTTCACGGTCGCCTGGTGAACCGGCGTGAGCGTGCCGGAAACCGGCAGCCAGCGCGCCATCGGCGCCTCCGTCAGCCAGGCGAGGTCGGCCGCGCCGAACTGGAGCGGCACGGGCGGGCCACCCGGCGCGCCTGCGGGGGCGGCAGGCGCCTTCGTCCACGGCCGCGTCGCGAACAGGGCGGCCGCGGACGCGGCCACGACGACGGCGACGATGACGAGCGCGCGGCGCCCGGTGATGCGCAAGCCCATGTTT
>DAOMBL010000164.1:0-7342 GCA_035427325.1 Casimicrobiaceae bacterium | reverse complement strand
AGTGCAGGTGCTGCGGCTCGCCAGGCTCGCGAAGGCGCAGGGACTGGACGGCGTGGTGTGCTCGGCGCGCGAGGCGGCCGCGCTGAAGCGTGCCCTCGGGCGCGACTTCCTGCTCGTGACGCCGGGCATCCGCCCGCCGGGAACCGGCGCGCAGGACCAGGCGCGCGTGATGACGCCCTCGGATGCCATCGCCGCGGGCGCCGACTACCTCGTGATCGGACGCCCGATCACCCGGGCGGCCGATCCGGCCGCCGCCCTGGACGCGATTCGCGTTTCGCTACCTGCAGACCACCCCGCATGAAAATCACGATGATCGGGACGGGCTATGTCGGGCTCGTCACCGGAACCTGCCTGGCCGAAGTCGGCAACGACGTCCTCTGCCTCGATGTCGACGCGCGCAAGATCGCCATCCTGAACGACGGGGGCGTGCCGATCCACGAACCCGGGCTCGACGCGATGATCCGCCGCAACGTGGCCGCGGGACGCCTCAGGTTCACGACCGACGTCGACCTCGCCGTGCGCCACGGCACGCTGCAGTTCATCGCGGTCGGCACGCCCCCGGACGAGGACGGCTCCGCGGACATGCGGCACGTGATCGAGGCGGCGCGCGCGATCGGGGCGCGCATGACCGACTGGAAGATCGTCGTCGACAAGTCGACGGTGCCGGTCGGCACGGCGGACCGCGTGCGCGCCACGCTCCGCGAGGAACTCGCGGCGCGCGGCGTCGAGGTCCCGTTCGCGGTGGTGTCGAATCCCGAGTTCCTGAAGGAGGGCGCGGCGGTCGAGGACTTCATGAAGCCCGACCGGATCGTGATCGGCGCGGACGACGAGCGCGCGGTCCAGGTGCTGCGGGCGGTCTACGCGCCGTTCCAGCGGAGCCACGAGCGGCTGATCGTGATGGACGTCCGCTCGGCCGAACTCACCAAGTACGCCGCGAATGCGATGCTCGCCACGCGCATCTCGTTCATGAACGAACTCGCGAACCTCGCCGATCGGCTCGGGGCCGACATCGAAGCCGTGCGGCAGGGCATCGGATCGGATCCCCGGATCGGCTGGCACTTCCTGTATCCGGGCGTCGGCTACGGCGGGAGTTGCTTCCCGAAGGACGTCAAGGCGCTCGGCCACACCGCGGCCGGGCACGGCTATCCGCTGAAGCTCCTCGCCGCCGTCGAGGCGGTGAACGAGGCGCAGAAACTCGTGCTCGTCGACAAGATCGTGGCGCAACTCGGTCCGGATCTCACGGGCCGCCGTTTCGCGTTGTGGGGACTCGCGTTCAAGCCCAACACCGACGACATGCGCGAAGCGCCTTCGCGCGCGATCATCGAAGCCCTGACCTCGCGCGGCGCGAGCGTGGTCGCGTACGACCCGGTCGCGATGCCCGAGGCGAAGCGCGTGATGGGCGAGCGCGCCGCGGTGAGCTACGCGGCGACGCCGATGGCGGCGGTCGAAGGCGCCGACGGACTCGTCGTCGTGACCGAGTGGCAGGAGTTTCGCAGCCCGGACTTCGACGCGCTGAAGGGCGCGATGCGCGAGCCGCTCGTCTTCGACGGCCGGAACCTCTACGATCCCGCGATCGTGCGCGCGGCGGGACTTCGGCATTTCTCGATCGGGCGGCGGTGACGAAGCGCCCGGCCGGAGCGATGCGCTGGCCGGGAAGCCGATGGCCCGCCGCCTCGGCCTGCCCCTATAATCGCGGCGCCCTCGCATTGCGCCTCAGATGACCGCTCCGGCCTCACCCGCGCGCTTCTCCGACTGGCACCAACGCGTGCGCGCCGCGCGCGTGCTGGTCGTCGGCGACGTGATGCTCGACCGCTACTGGTTCGGCGCGGTCGAGCGCATCTCGCCGGAGGCGCCGGTCCCGGTCGTGCACGTCGAGCGCACCGAGGAGCGCCCCGGCGGCGCCGCGAACGTCGCGCGCAACGTCGCTTCGCTCGGCGGCCGCGCGTCGCTGCTCTCGGTCGTCGGTGCCGACGAGGCGGGCGCGGCGCTCGAACGACTCGTCGCCGGGGACGGCATCGCGGCCTCGCTCCATCACGACGCCACGCTGCCGACGACGGTGAAGCTGCGCGTGATCGGGCGCCAGCAGCAACTGCTGCGCATCGACTTCGAGACCCGGCCGTCGCAGGAGGTCCTCGCGGCCAAGCTCCGGGACTTCGGCGCGCGCGTACGCGCATCCGACGTCGTCGTCCTGTCCGACTACGGCAAGGGCGGACTCGCCCACATCGCCTCGATGATCGAACAGGCGCGCGAGGCCGGGCGCCCGATCCTCGTCGATCCCAAGGGCGACGACTGGGCGAAGTACCGCGGTGCGACGCTCGTCACCCCCAACCGGGCCGAGTTCCGCGAGGTCGCGGGGCGCTGGAGCGACGAGGCGGAACTCGCCGCGAAGGCCGAGCGGGTGCGTCGGGACCTCGACCTCGAGGCGCTGCTCGTCACGCGGTCGGAGGAGGGGATGAGCCTCTACACGGACGCCGGTGCGCTGCACATCCCGGCGCAGGCGCGCGAGGTGTACGACGTCTCCGGCGCCGGGGACACGGTCATCGCGACGATCGGGACGCTCGTCGCCGCCGGCGCTCCGATGGCGGACGCCGTCCGCATCGCGAACGAGGCGGCCGGCGTGGTCGTCGGCAAGCTCGGCACCGCGGTCGTGCAGCCGTCGGAACTCGCCTGACCGGGCGAGGGTCCGGCAGGGCGCCGCATGGCGAAGGCGAAATCCTTCTACGCCTGCACCGGGTGCGGTGGAGCCTCGCCGAAGTGGCAGGGCCAGTGTCCGCACTGCGGCGCGTGGAACACCCTGGTCGAGAGCGTGGCCGCGCCGCCGCCCACGCGCTTCGCGTCGGTGGCCGGCGCGCGATCCGCGGTGCAGCCGCTCTCGGCGATCGTCGCCCGCGAGCGCCCGCGCTTCCCGACTGGTCTCGAGGAGTTCGACCGCGTGCTGGGCGGCGGACTCGTCCCCGGCGGCGTGATCCTCCTGGGCGGCGATCCCGGCATCGGCAAGTCGACACTGCTCCTGCAGGCGGGCGCCGCGATCGGTGCCTCCCGCAAGGTGCTCTACGTCACCGGCGAGGAATCCGCCGACCAGATCGCACTGCGCGCCGAACGCCTCGGACTCCTGAACGCCCCGGTCGAACTGCTGGCCGAGGTGCAGGTGGAGGCCATCGTCGCGGCGATCGACGCCGCGAAGCCGGAGGTCGCGATCGTCGACTCGATCCAGACGGTCTACACCGAGGCGCTCACCAGCGCGCCGGGCAGCGTCTCGCAGGTGCGCGAGTGCGCCGCGCAGCTCACGCGGCTCGCGAAGCAGCGCGGCATCGTCGTCGTCTTCGTCGGCCACGTCACCAAGGACGGCGCGATCGCCGGGCCGCGCGTGCTCGAGCACATCGTCGACACCGTGCTCTATTTCGAGGGTGATCCCCACTCGGCGTTCCGCCTGGTGCGTGCGATCAAGAACCGCTACGGCGCCGCGAACGAACTCGGCGTGTTCGCGATGACCGAGCGGGGCCTGCGCGGGGTGTCGAACCCTTCGGCGCTGTTCCTCTCGCAGCACGGCGAGCCGGTGCCCGGCTCCGCCATCGTCGCGTCGCTCGAGGGCTCCCGCCCGCTGCTGGTCGAGATCCAGGCCCTGGTCGACGTGGCCAGCGGTTCGGGACCGCGTCGCCTCGCCGTCGGGCTCGACCCGCAGCGGCTCGCGCTGCTGCTGGCGGTCCTGCACCGGCACGGCGGCGTCGAGGTGGCGGGGCACGACGTCTTCGTGAACGCGGTGGGCGGCGTGCGGATCGACGAACCCGCGGTCGACCTGGCGGTGCTGCTCGCGATCGACTCCTCGCTGCGCAACCGCGCGCTGCCCGCGAAGCTGGTCGTGTTCGGGGAGGTGGGGCTCGCGGGGGAGATCCGGCCGGTCCAGCGTGGCCAGGAACGGATCCGCGAGGCGGCGAAGCTCGGCTTCCGGACCGTCCTGTGCCCGGCCTCCAATCGCCCGAGGCAGCCGATCGCGGACATCGACGTGGTGCCGTTCGAGCGGATCGACCAGGCGATCGGCTGGCTGCGGGATGCCTGAGCGGTCACGGGGTTTCACGACTTCAAGCGGCATCGGAAGGTTCCGGGGCGGTTGGTTTCACGTCATACAATTGACATGAATAACAATGCACATGCGATTGTTTACAAGATGATTATGGCGTAGATGCGATGAGCGATCCGGGCATCCACGACCTTCGCGAGCGCTATCTCGACCTCGTCCGCGACAGCCTGGTCGGGCTCGTCCACGAAGACCCCTCGCTCGAGGAGCGCGTCGCGGGAGGTGAGCGCCCCTTCGATCGCGCACGCCGGGAGGAGGGCCGGGACTGGCCCTCGCGCGCGCTGTCGATGATCGGCGCGAGGCGCATGCTCCAGCTTCAACGGGCCGCGGAGTTCGTGATCGAGCGCGGCATCCCGGGCGACTTCGTCGAGACCGGGGTCTGGCGCGGCGGCGCCTGCATCCTGATGCGCGCCGTGCTGGCGGCGCATGGCGTGACCGATCGGCGGGTCTGGGTCGCCGACTCCTTCGCCGGCCTGCCGGAACCGGACGCCGCACGCTACCCGAAGGATGCCGGTAACCAGCTCCACGCCTGCCCGCAGCTCGCGGTTTCGGCCGACCAGGTGCGCGAGAACTTCCGGCGCTACCGCCTGCTCGACGACCAGGTTGCGTTCCTCGAGGGCTGGTTCCGCGACACGCTCCCCTCGGCGCCGATCGGGCGCCTGGCGATCCTCCGGCTCGACGGCGATCTCTACGAGTCGACGATGGATGCGCTCACCGCGCTCTACGACAAGGTCGTGCCCGGCGGGATCGTGATCGTCGACGACTACGGCATCCTCGAGAGCTGCCGCGCGGCGGTCGAGGATTTCCGGCGCGAGCGCGGGGTGACCGAGACCGTCTACGCCATCGACGACAGCGGGGTGCACTGGCAGAAGCGGGTCCCGGGGTAGTCGCCGCAGCGGCCCGGCGATGGCGCAACGCGTCGGCCCGGACGTAGAATCGTCGGCGAGGCGGACCCGATGAATCCCTCCGGACACAGCGCGAACCTGGCGCATCGCATGGCGCTCGCGGGCATGGCCGCGCTCCTGGCCGCCGGGGAGGGGAGTGCGGCGGGTACAGCTCCGCCGGTCCCAGACGCGGCCCCGGGGAAGCCGGCCATCGTGGCGGCACGCCCGCTTCCTCCCGAGTTCGGCCTGCTCGCCGACGAGCGATTCCCGCCGCCTTCCGTCCGGGTCGACGCGGGGGACATATTCGCGCTCGACGCCGCGATGAAGGCCTACCTGCGCGAGCAGGTCGAGCCCAAGGTCGCGGTGAAGGGCCGGCAGCACGCGCTGATCGGCGCGCTCTACACGAAGAACGAGCTGAAGCTCACCTACGATTCGACGCTGACGCGCAGCGCGTCGCAGGCGTTCGAGGACCGCGCCGGCAACTGCCTGTCGCTCGTCATCATGACGGCGGCCTTCGCCAAGGCGCTGGACCTGGAAGTGAACTACAACCGCGTGCTGGTCGACGAGGCCATCGGGCGCGAGGGCGACATCTACCTCGCGATCGGCCACATCAACCTGACGCTCGGGCCGCGTACGGGCAACACGATGAAATCCCGCTTCCAGGCGGGCACCCGGTACATCGAACCCGAACGCATGACCGTGGACTTCCTGCGGCCCGAGGACATGCGTACGGTGCGCACCCTGCCTCTCGAGGAGGCCACGGTCGTCGCGATGTACCTCAATAACCGCGCGGTCGAGGCGCTCGCGCTCGGCTCGGTCGTCGACGCCTACTGGTGGGCGCGCGAGGCGGTCCTGCACGACCCCGACTGCCGGCCGGCGGTGAACACGCTGGGCGTGGTCTATGAACGCCACCGCGACGCCGCGGAGGCCGAGCGCACGCTGCGGCACGTGCTCGCACGCGATGCGGGCAACACGCTCGCCATGTCGAACCTCGTCTCGGTGCTCGCGGAGACCGGACGGATCGATGAATCGAGGGCGCTCGCCGCGAAGCTCGTCAAGCTGGACCCGGAGCCGCCGTTCAGCTGGTTCCTCCGCGGCCGCGAGGCGCTGCGCGCGGGCGACCTCGAAACGGCGAAGGACGCGTTCGCGCGCGAGGTCGCGCGCGCGCCGGACTTCCACGAATTCCATTTCTGGCTCGCGATGGCGCATTTCGGCCTGCGCGAGGATGCGGCGGCGCACGCGGAACTCGAACGCGCGGTCGAGACCAGCACGACCCCGCGCGACCGGGATCGCTACGCGTCGAAGCTCGCCGCGCTGGCCGGCGGCTCCCGGGTCACGCGCTGAGCGCCGCGGTCCGGCCGGGTGCGCAGGCTGCGCGCACCGGATGCCCCGGGACGCGAGACAATCCCGATACGGCAGCGGCGATCGGCGCCGGGCGAGACCAAGCCTGGGTCGGGCGTCCGGTTCGGCTCCTGAGATGCGTATAATCGTTATTATGTCAAGTCGCGGAAGCGTGCGCTCCACCTGAATGCCGTCCGGGTCCGGCCCCTGCCCGGACCCGCCGGCGCCGTGCCTCACCTCGGTGCCGTCAGCAGGCGTTCGGCGTGCTTCAGCGCGTACGCCAGCGTCCTCGGAACGGCGAGCGACGCGTAGCGTTCGGCGACCGGCTGCAGGAACGGCTCAGCGTCGACGATCCTGTCCCCGACAGGCCGCCAGTCGGCGGGCGGCACGCTGTAGTTGACCGCGAACAGGTCGAGCAGCGCATCGTCGAGCGTCGCTCCGGCGGTGATCGCGTCGAACGCGTCGCGCCACTGTCCTGCCTGGGCCACCCGCCTGCGCTCCTGCGCGACGAGCGACAGCCATCCCGTCGCGACCTTGAGCGCGTACTGGGCCGGCGAGCGTATCGGCACGTGCGCGAGCGCGAGTTCGCCGGGCGGCACGGGATGAGCGGGCGCAACCGCCAAGCCCGGCCGCGCTGCCTCGAGCACGTGCTGGCCGAAGCTGACCTCGATGCCCGGCGTCGAGAGCGCGCCCCGCGGTATCGCCATCTTGCGGAAGCCGTGGCCGGGGTCGACGACCGTTCGCGGCCGCGCGAGGCGATCCGCCAGCGGTCGACCGGCGTCGAAGGCCGGAACGTAGGTCGGCCAGTCGAGCTGGCCGGCGCGGTCGGTCGGCAGTCCCGCGAGCGTCCTGTGCAGCGCCTCCCGTGACGGCGCCGCGATGAACTCGTCTGCGTCGATCACGAAGAACCAGTCGAAGTCCGAGCCGTGCACCCAGTGTCGGAGGAGCGAGTTGATCATCGCCTTCTGGCGCAACTTCGGATTGGTGTCCTCCGTGATGCTGATCGGCAGGCCTTCGGCCATGCGTGCCGCGAGAATCGCCG
>DAOMBL010000163.1:0-7385 GCA_035427325.1 Casimicrobiaceae bacterium | reverse complement strand
ACCGGCAAGGGCGTGCCGCGTCCGCCCGAAGGCGCCGGCGTCGATACGACCGGCCACGTCTGGGACGGGGACCTCGCCGAGTACAACAACCCGCTGCCGAAGTGGTGGAGCAACCTGTTCTGGATCACGATCGTCTTCGCGATCGCCTACGTGATCCTCTACCCGGGATTGGGGACGTTCCCCGGCGTGCTCGGCTGGACGTCGACCGGCCAGTACCAGCGCGAACGCGCCGACGCGGAGGCGCGCGTGAAGCCGATCCTCGATCGTTTCGCGGCGATGCCGATCGAGAAAGTCGCCGCCGACCCGGAAGGGCGCGCGATGGGCGAGCGCCTGTTCCTCAACAACTGCGCGCAGTGCCACGGCTCGGACGCCGGCGGCTCGCGCGGCTTCCCCAACCTGCGCGACGGCGACTGGCTCTACGGCGGGGCGCCCGACAAGATCGTCGAGACGGTGACGCACGGCCGGCTGGGCGTGATGCCGCCGCTCGGCGCGGCGCTGGGCGAGCAGGGGACGAAGGACACCGCGGCGTTCGTGCGCTCGCTGTCGGGATTGCCGCACGATCCGCTGCGCGCCCAGCTCGGCAAGCCGCTGTTCGCGCAGAACTGCGCGGCCTGCCACGGCGCGGACGGCAAGGGCAACCAGGCGATCGGCGCCCCGAACCTGACCGACGGCACCTGGCTCTACGGCAGTTCCGAGGCCGCGATCCTCGAAGGCATCAACAAGGGGCGCAACGTCAACGTCTCGCCCGGCACGCTCGCGATGCCTTCGTTCCAGGACACGCTCGGCGAGGCGCGCATCCGGCTCGTCGCCGCCTACGTGTGGGGGTTGTCGAACCGGTAGCGCGGTCCGCCGGCGTCGTCTTCGCGCGGAGACGCAACGCCGCCGCCCGGCCGCCGCGCGTCGAAACCGATGGACGAGCACGCCAGCAAGACCATTCCGATCACCCCCGTCCCGGCCGCGCCGGACGAGGTCGCGCTCTACGAGATCCGGCGCAAGGTGTACCCGCGGGCCGTCCACGGGTGGTTCGCCGGCTGGCGCTGGGCGATGGTGTGGGCGACGCAGATCGTGTTCTACGGCCTGCCCTGGCTCATGTGGAACGGCCGGCAGGCGGTGCTGTTCGACCTCGGGGCGCGCAAGTTCACGATCTTCGGCCTGATCTTCTGGCCGCAGGACGTGATCTACCTCGCGGTGCTCCTGATCCTGTCGGCGTTCGCGCTGTTCCTGTTCACCGCGGTCGCCGGGCGGCTGTGGTGCGGCTACGCGTGCCCGCAGACCGTCTACACCGAGATCTTCCTGTGGGTCGAACGCAAGATCGAGGGCGACCGCGTCGCGCGCATGCGCCTCGACGGGCAGCCGCTCTCCCTCGACAAGGCGGTCAAGAAGACGCTCAAGCACACCGCGTGGATCGTCATCGCGCTGTGGACGGGCTATACGTTCGTCGGCTACTTCACGCCGATCCGCGACCTCGCGCTGCGCGTGGTGACGTTCGAACTCGGGCCCTGGGAGACCTTCTGGATCCTGTTCTACGCGTTCGCGACCTACGGGAACGCCGGCTGGATGCGCGAACAGGTGTGCACGTACATGTGTCCGTACGCGCGCTTCCAGGGCGTGATGTTCGACCGGGACACGATGATCATCGCCTACGGCCCCGGGCGCGGAGAACCGCGCGGCGCCCGTTCGCGCAAGGTCGATCCGCGCGAGAAGGGCCTGGTCGACTGCGTCGACTGCGAGATCTGCGTGCAGGTCTGCCCGACCGGCATCGACATCCGCAACGGCCTCCAGATGGAGTGCATCGGCTGCGCGGCCTGCATCGACGGCTGCGACCAGGTGATGGACCGGATGGGGTACCCGAAGGGGCTCATCCGCTACGCGTCGGAGAACTCGCTCGCCGGCGGCTACGGCGCGCGCGAGATGTGGCGCCGCGTGTTCCGGCCCCGCACGCTGGTCTATTCGGCGCTGTTCATCGCGATCACGGCGGCCGCGCTCGGCTCGCTCGCGCTGCGCAACCCGCTCAAGGTCGACGTGCTGCGCGACCGGGGCGCGCTGGCGCGCGAGGCGTCGCCCGGCGTCATCGAGAACGTGTACCGGCTGCACATCATGAACACGACGGAGACGCCGCAGCGCTTCGAGATCCGGGCGCGCGGCGTGCCGGGCCTCGAGGTCGTCGGGGTCGAGCAGCCGGTCGCGGTGGAGGCCTCCGGCGTCCGGAACGTCCCGCTGCGCCTGAGGGCGGCCGCCGACGCGGCCGAACCCGGCACGCACAAGATCGAGATCGAGGTCGCCTCGGTCGACGTGGCCGGGCTGAAGCGCGACGAGCGCTCGACCTTCATCCTTCCCAGGCCGTGAGCACCGCGCGCGGGCATCGATGACCTCGCCGACCCCGATGGACGCCCATGCGGGACCCTGGTACCGCGACCGGTGGCCCTGGCTCCTCATCCTCGGCCCCGCGATCGTCGTGGTCGCCGGCATCGCGACCCTGGTGATCGCGGTCCGCTCCGACGACGGGCTCGTCGCCGACGACTACTACAAGCGCGGCCTCGCGATCAACCAGGTGCTGGAGCGGGTCGAACGCGCAGCCTCGCTCGGGCTGTCGGCGAACGTCGTCGTCGCCTCGGACGGCCGCGCCGTGGTGACGCTGGAAGGCGGTGGCGGCGATCCGCGCGCGCGCCCGCCGTCGCTGCGCCTGCGGCTCGCGCACCCGACGCGCGCGGGCGAGGACCGTACCGCGATGCTGGTGCGCGCGGCGGACACGCGCTACGAAGGCCGCCTGCCGCCGCTCACCGGCGGCCGCTGGCTCGTGATCGTGGAGACCGACTACTGGCGCCTGCCCGGCGTCGAAGGGACGGCGCCGATTGAAGGCGTCGAGCTTCGCGCCAGCCGATAGAAGGGAGCAGGACGATGAAAGAGGTCAGCGACTTCGCGCACCGTCTCATGTGGGTGCTGTGGCCTGCGTTCCTCGTCGCCGGTGTCGCGGAGTTCGCGTTCTTCTCCGTGTTCGACCCGGCCGACCTCATGGTCCAGGGTGCGCCGCTCGAACTCTCGCGGCCGGCGGTCTATACGATCGGGTTCTTCGCGTTCTGGGCGCTCGGCGTGGCGTCGTCCGCGCTCACCGTGTTCCTCGAACGCTCGCCGTTCGACCGGCCGTCGCGGGCCGGCACGTCGGCCGGACCGCACTGACCGGCGCGGCTAGTGGGCTGTAACGGGGGAATCGGGAGTGAGCGAATGCGTTCCGACGCCGCTATTCGCGACTAGTCGCGATGGCCGACGAGCTTTCGCAGCGCGTCGAGATCGCGGATCTTCACGGTCCTGCCGCTGACCTCGAGGAGTCCCTCGTCCTGGAAGCGCGAGAACAGGCGGCTCACCGTCTCGAGCTTGAGGC
Source organism: Casimicrobiaceae bacterium (assembly GCA_035427325.1). GTDB lineage: Bacteria > Pseudomonadota > Gammaproteobacteria > Burkholderiales > Casimicrobiaceae > VBCG01. The sequence goes on along the minus strand of DAOMBL010000163.1, from coordinate 4,006 downwards.
CGAGGTAGCTGCCGATCTCCTCGCGCGTCATGCGGAGCACGAACTCGGTCGACGAATAGCCGCGGCGCTGGTAACGGCGGGAGAGGTTGATGAGGAACGTGGCGAGGCGCTCCTCGGCGCGCATGCTGCCGAGCACGAGCATCACGCCGTGGTCGCGCGAGATTTCGCGCGCGAGGAACTGGTGGAGGTTCCGCTGCAGCGCCGGGACCGAGCGCGCGAGTTCCTCGAGTTCGCCGAACGGGATCGCGCACACCTCGCTGTCCTCGAGCGCGACCGCTTCGCAGCCGTGCCGTTCGGTGCCGAGCCCGTCGAGCCCGACGAGGTCGCCCTGCAGGTGATAGCCGGCGACCTGGTTGCGGCCGTCCTCCGACAGCACGGTCGTCTTCAGCGTGCCGAGGCGGATCGCGTAGAGCGCCGAGAACGGCTGGCCCGCGCGGTAGAGCGCCTCGCCCTTGCGGAGCCGCACGCGGCGGCGCACCGTCGCGTCGACGAGCTTCATGTCCTCGGCATCGAGTCCCACGGGCAGGCACAGCTCGCGCAACGAGCAGGTCGAGCAGTGCGCCTTGAGCGCGTGGATCGAGATGACTTCCGCGGCACGCGCGCCGGTCGCCGGTGGCGCGGCGGGGCGCGGGGAGGAGGTCGGCATGTCGGGGCGCGTCGGTCGAGGGGAAGCGGACGTCAAATGATACCAAAGGCCCCGGCGGCGCCCGGGCGGTAGCTCGATGCCCCACTCGGCGATCGTCGCGGCGTGGCTCGCCGGCGCCCTCGGCGGATTCCACTGCCTCGCCATGTGCGGTGCGTACGTGGCGCTCGCGCAGGGCGGCGGAAGCACGGCGACACTCGTCCCGCGGCGGCAGCTCGTGGCGGGCCTCGCGATCGCGCACGCCGCGCGGATCGCCACCTACGCCGCGCTCGGTGCGCTCGCCGGCGCTGCGGGGGGCGTCGCGTTCGCGGCCACGTTCGCGCCATGGCAGCGGGGCCTCTACGCGGTGGCGAATCTCGCGCTGCTGCTGCTCGCGATCGGCATCGCGCGCGGACGGACCGCGCCTGCCGCGCTCGAGGCCCTCGGGCTGAAGCTCTACTCGTCGGTCGCCCCCGCGGCGTCTTCCGCATTGCGCGGCACCGGCTGGCGTTCGCGCGCGGCGCTCGGAGCGCTGTGGGGGCTCACGCCCTGCGCGCTCGTCTATGGCGTCCTGCCGGTCGCGCTCCTGTCCGGCGGCGCGTGGCAAGGCGCGACGATCATGCTCGCGTTCGGGCTCGGCACGCTCCCGAACCTCGTCGCGGCTTCCTGGCTGCTCGCGCGCGCGAAGCGTTGGCTGCAGGCGCGGTGGCTGCGCTGGTCCGCGGGCGCGCTCGTCGGCGCGTTCGCGCTCGCGGGCCTGTGGCGCGTGGCCTTCGCGCCGGCCTCGCTCGCGGGCGGACCGTTCTGCTTCGTGTGACGCGCGTCGATGTCCCGCACCGAAGGGCTCGCCCGGCGCATGGGACAATGACGCGGCGTTCCGGTGATTTCGCCCGATGACGATCGACGATCCCCGCGTGTATCCGTCGCCCGGCGACGCCGATGCGGGCGCGCGCGCGCTGCACGACCTCGCGGAGGCGAGCCTCGGTGCGGCGACCGGAGTCGTCGCCGCGGCCCGTGACGCCGAGATCGCCGAGCGGATCGCCGCGCGGATCGACGCGGGCGACGGCGAAGGCCTCGACACGGCGCTGGACTCGTCCCCGTCGGCGGCGATCTACCGGCACCTGTGGCGCGCGATCGTCGCCGAAGTCGAACGGGCGCGCGGGGAGGCGGTCGCTCCCGTGCTCTTCGCGCTGCCCGTCGTCGTCGTCGCGGCCGCCGACGACGGAACCGAGCATCGCCTCGACGGGGTGGTCGAATCGCCCGGCACGTTCGCGGCGATTCTCGCGGAGCACGACGCGCTCGCCGGCCACCGGCAGTTCGCGTTGGCCGGCGCGCTGACGGGCACCGACGCGATCGACGTCCGCGCGTTGCCGCGGCTGATGAAGCGCGCCTCGTCGCCCGGAGCCGATCCGCTCGACATCGCGCCTTCGCCGATCGAGGTGCCGCCCGGCAGCGAGCGCGTGCACCTGCGTTTCCTCGTCGGGTCGGCGCTCGCGCGCTCGGTCGGCGCGCTCTGCGCGGGCACCGGCGTGGGCAAGTGGGGGATGCCGCTCGCGCGCGCTCTCTCCCGCACGGTGGCCGCACCCGGCACGACGGTGGTGGCGATGCCGCGCGCACCGCAGTCGCTCCCGGCCGCGGTGGCGACCGGCCGCTTCGTGAGCCGCGAGACCGCCGCGACGCTGTTCGCGAGCAACGCGTTGCGGCGCATTCGCGCCGCGGTCGGCGAGCCGGTCGCCACGATCAGCGCGCATCGGGTCGAGGGCGTGCGCACGCGCGGCGAGTTGCGCGTTTCGCTGTCCTCGCCGCTCGACGAGCGGGAGGCCGAGGGTTTCCGCTGTCCGCTCGATCCGCTCGACCGCGTGGCCGACGTGGCGGGCATGCTCGCCGGCGTGCTGGCCGAATGCCGCGTCGAGGACGTTCGGGTCCTGCCGGGCGTGCACGCGGACCGCGACGGCGCGACCGGTCTCGCGCTGCTCTTCAAGGCGGAGGCGGCGAGCCGCGCGACCTGATCCGGTCAGGCGACCCGAAGCCGCGCGCGCGGCGGCGCCGCCTCGGCGGAGTCGCGGCGCTTGATGCGTCCGAGGCCGCTCACGTGTTCCTCGAGTTCGGGGTTGCCGAGGTACTCGACGACTCCGGCGCCCGACAGGTCGACGCGCAGCGATTTTTCGGCGTTCACGACCACGATGCCCGCGCCCGACACGTCGACGCGCGCCGAGGCGCTCGCGAGGCGGGGCGAACGCACCCGGCCTGCGCCCGACAGGCTGATCGACTGTTCGGTGGCCCGCCCCGCGAGTTCGGCCTCGACCGCGCCCGACCCCACGAACCGGAGCGAATCCACCTGGAGAGCGTCGATCCGGATGCTCGCGGGGCCGGAGGCGTCGATCGCGAGCGCGGGAACGGCGAGCGCGGGCGCGGCGAGTTTCACCGCGCCGGATAGCTCGATGGCCTCGATCGAAGGGGTGCGCACGACCACTCGAAGGTCGGGATCGGCGGCGTCGCGGATTCGCTTCCCGCGCGGGGGCCGGACCGTGATCCGGAGCGTGTTGCCCGACACCTCGGACCGCACCCGGGACGCCTGCCCGCGTGCGGCCTCGACGACCACTTCACGACGGTTGGCCTGGATGATCGTGAGATTCACGAGGCCGGAGACGTCCAGCTTCGAGAACTCACCGACCGGGCGCACCTCGGACGCCGGCGGCCCCGCCGCATCCTCGGCGGCTGCGCGGAACATCCGCCCGACGGCGAGCCAGGCGAGCACGGCCGCCACGATCACGCAGGCGACGATCACGACGGGCAGGGCGGAACGGCGCATGGCGGGCTCCGGACAGGGCGGACGCAGGTTGGATGCGTTGCCGCACCCGAACGGTTTCGGCCGGGCCGTGACCCCGATGGCGGGCGACGATCCTCAGCGGTTCGGATCGCGCGGGTCCGGCGCGAGGCCCGCGCGGTACCGCGCACCCTTCTCGACGTAGCCTTCGGCCGCCCGGCGCAGCATGGCGACGTCGTCGTCGGTCAGCGTCCGGACGACCTTGCCCGGGCTGCCGAGCACGAGCGAGCGGTCCGGGATCGACTTGCCCTCGGCGACGAGGGCGTTCGCGCCGATCAGGCACTCGCGACCGATGGTCGCGCCGTTCATCACGACCGCCTTGATTCCGATGAGCGTGCCGTCGCCGATCGTGCAGCCGTGCAGCATCGCCTGGTGGCCGACCGTCACGCCCCGGCCGATCGTCAGCGGAAAGCCGGGATCGACGTGCGCCACCACGCCATCCTGGAGATTGGACCCTTCGCCCACGGTGATCGGCTCGTTGTCGGCGCGCAGGACCGCGCCGAACCAGACGGTCGCGCGGTCCTCGAGGACGACCCGGCCGATCAGCATCGCCCCGG
>DAOMBL010000162.1:0-7393 GCA_035427325.1 Casimicrobiaceae bacterium | reverse complement strand
TTCAGCCCGACGGGCTGCCGCATCCTCGCTGTGGGTCGGGCTTCAGCCCGACGGGCCTGCGTCGATGCGAGGGAAATGCGTCGGCCTGAAGGCCGACCCACAACCTCTCCGCCGTGGGTCGGGCTTCAGCCCGACAAGCACACCGCTGTGGGTCGGGCTTCAGCCCGACACCCCGCGCTCCATTTCGTATACTTCAACATGTACATCTGAACGCGCCTTGCCGGAACGCGTCCGCCGGCATTCCACAGGATCGCCATGACCGCCTCCGCCGGCCCCGTCACGTTCCTGTTCACCGACATCGAGGGATCGAGTCGACTGTGGGAGACCGATCCGGGACGGATGCGCCCGGCGCTCGCGCGCCACGATGCGCTCGTGCGCGGCGCGATCGAGCGCCACGACGGCACCGTCGTGAAGATGCTGGGCGACGGCGTGCACGCGGCTTTCGAGGACCCGGCCGACGCGGTCGCCGCGATCGTCGACCTGCAGCTCGCGATGGCGGAGCCGCCGCCCGCCGGCGGACTCGCGCTGCGCATCCGCAGCGGACTCAACTGCGGCGCGGTCGAGCGGCGTGACGGCGACTACTTCGGGAGTGCGGTGAACCGCGCGGCGCGCATCATGAGTGTCGCGCACGGTGGCCAGATCCTGCTCTCGCGTTCCGTCGTCACGCTCGTCGCCGATCGCCTGCCGCCGTCCGTGACGCTGCGCGACCTGGGTCTCGTGCGCCTTCGCGACCTCGCGAGTCCCGAGCACGTCTTCCAGGTCCTGCATCCGACGCTGCGCCACGACTTCCCGGCGTTGCGCTCGCTCGAAGCGACGCCGAACAACCTGCCGCAGCAGGTGACCTCGCTCATCGGGCGCGAGCGCGAGCTGGCCGAAGTGCACCGGCTGCTCGCGACGACGCGCTTCCTCACGCTGCTGGGGGCGGGCGGTATCGGCAAGACGCGCATCGCGCTCCACGCCGCCGCCGAGGTGATGGACGATTACGCGAACGGCGTGTGGTTCGTCGATCTCGCGCCGCTCTCCGACTCGCGGCTCGTGCCGCAGACCGTGGCGAACATCCTCGGCGTGAAGGAAGAGCCGGAGTCGACGCTCACCGAGGTGCTCGCGTCGTTCGTCCGGGACAAGTCGCTGCTGCTCGTGCTCGACAACTGCGAGCACCTGCTGCACGCATGCGCGGAGCTCGCGAGCCATCTGCTCCGCTCCGGCGCGCGCCTGAGGCTCCTCGCGACGAGCCGCGAACCGTTGCGCGTCGCGGGCGAGACGACCTATCCGGTTTCCGCGCTCGCGGTGCCCGACGCCCGCACGCGCGCGACACCGGAGCAGCTGCGCCAGTACGAGTCGACGCGACTCTTCGTCGAGCGGGCGGTCGCGGCGAACGCGCGCTTCCACGTCACCGATGCGAACGCCGGGCCGATCGCCGACATCTGCCGCCGCCTCGACGGGATTCCGCTCGCGATCGAATTGGCGGCCGCGCGCGTGCGCGCCGTACCGGTCGAGACGATCGACGCGCGGCTCTCCGACCGCTTCCGGCTGCTCTCGGGCGGCGACCAGACCGCGCTGCCCCGCCAGCAGACGCTGCGCGCGCTGATCGACTGGAGCCACGATCTCCTCACCGAGCCCGAGAAGATCCTGCTGCGCCGATTGTCGGTGTTCGCCGGCGGCTGGACGCTCGAGTCCGCGGAGGCGGTGTGCGCGGGAGGGGAACTCGCCGAGGCCGACGTGCTGGACCTCCTGACCCAGCTCGTCGACCGTTCGCTCGTCGCGATGGACGCCGACGGGTCGCGCTATCGGCTCCTCGAATCGGTCCGCGCGTACGCGCGGGAGAAGCTCGACGCCTCGGGCGAGGGCGCGAGCCTGCGGTCGCGGCATCTCGAGTCCGTCGTACGCTTCGCGGAGACGACCAGGCCGCTGCTCAATGGCCCCGACCAGCCGCGGGCGCTCGCGCGCTTCGACGCGGAGCGCGAGAACCTAGTGGACGCTTACGCATGGTCGGCGAACGCGCCGGGCGGTGGAGAGCTGGGACTGCGGCTCGCGTACGCCACCGGGTCGTACCTGTTCCTGCGCGGGCTGCCCAACATGGCGCTGCAATTCAGCCAGGATGCGCTCTCGCGTCCGGACGCCCAGGCGCCGACCCGCGCACGTTGCCGGGCGCTCTTCCACGTCGGCCAGCAGCTCTGCTTCACCGGTCGCTACGCGGAGGCGCAGCCGCCGCTGCAGGAATGCCTCGCGATCGCGCGCAAGCTCGACGATCGCGAGATGATCGCGAACGTGCTCCAGCCGCTCGGCATGGCCGCCTCCGGGCTGGGCGATCTCGCCGGGGCGCGCGACTACCTCGCGGAAGGCGTCGAGCGCGCGCGCGAGCAGGGCGACAAGCGCGAACTCGCCGCCGCGCTGAACGGCCTCGCGCAGGTCCATCGCGTCGAGGGCCTCTTCGAGCCCGCGGAGCCCCTCTACGATCGTGCGGTCGCGCTCGCGCGCGAGGTCGGCGACTGCGAGAGCGTCGCCATCGGGCTCCTCAATCTCGCCATGGTCTCGATCGGCCGCGGCGCGGGCGAACGCGCGACCGGAATGCTGCGCGAGGTGATTGCGATCGCCGCGGAAACCGGCTCGAAGCAGGTCGGCCAGTGCGCACTCGACGTCTCGGCTGGATTCGGCGCGTGGCGCGAGGACTGGGAGCGCGCCGCGCGCTTCTTCGGCGCCGCGCAGGCGCGCATCGACGAGACCGGCATCAAGCGCGATCCCGCCGACGAGGCGTTCCTGCTGCCGCTCATCCGGCGCGCGCGCGCGATGCTCGGCGATCGCGTTTTCGAACGCGCCGAACGAGCCGGGCGCGAGTTGACCTACGAGCAGGGCATCGACGAGGCGCGGGCGTGGCTCGCGCACGCCTCGTGAGGCCGTGACCGGTCAGCCGTTTCGGATCCAGGGGTCGAACTCGCACACGACGCCGGACTTCATCTCGCGGAAGCGGAGCATGTAGTCGTAGGTCTCGGTGTTCGTATTCGCGTTCTTCCAGCGAAAGCGCTGCTTGCACGCCATCGCGGGATTGGCGTCGGCGCCTCCGTCGTCGCTGTCGCTGGTCCCCATCTCGCTCATCTGACCGTCGTCTTCGACTTCCTTCAGGAACGCTCCGTCGCCCGCACCCGGACAGAACCGGAACTCCCTGTCCGCCTGATCGGTCTTCAGGATCCACACCATTCTCACGTTTCGCCGGGCCCCTGTCATGTTCACGTTGACGGCGTCGGCGGCGTTCGCGTTCTTGAACGCACAGCGGTTCTTCTTGGTGAGCTTGACGAGGACCTCGATCCTGCACTTGTCATTGCCGACGTTCGGGCAGTCGATCGAGCTGATGCGAACGGGCTGACCCTGTGCTCCGGTCGGGTTCCAGAACGCGCCGGCCAGCGCCAAGGCGGCCGCGCCTGCCGAGCCGATCGCGAGCGTACGCAGACGAGACATGGCAGTTCTCCCCCGAAATGTCGCGACCGGCCTGCTGATCCGGCGAACTCAGCCGTTTCGAATCCACGGATCGATCGTGCACGACCGCCCGCTCTTCGGATCGGAGAAGCGGATCTGGTAGGCGTGCGTGCTGCCCGGATTCGCGTTGGCCCAGCGCCAGCTGCGGAACGGACGGCACTGCGCCTCGGTGTCGAGATGCTTGCGCGAGCCCGACACGTCGTCGCTGCCGAAGCTCTCGTAGACGTCGCCGCGCGCGGCGTCGAACCCGGGCTTCAGGGTGACGCTGTCGCGATCGCAGAACGCGTAGCCGCGCGGCGCCTCCCACTGGAGGAACACCGGCCGCCGCCCGGTGAGTTCGAGCGTCTCGGGCTCGACGCGGAAGCTCCCCAGCGCGCAGGTGTGCGGGCCGGTCGCATCCTCGACGATGCGCACGTCGCAGCGCGAACCCGGCCGCGAGGTGTCGCAGGTCACCCATCGCGCATCGCGCGGCGCCTGCGTCATCGTGCTGGCGCACGCGGCGAGAAGGAGCATCGCGCCGATGCCGACCGAGAGGTTCCTGAGAGACATGTTCGGTTCTCCCCGGGAGCGGGTCCGGGCGAGAGGCCGCGGGCTCGTCCCGATCGATGGATATGGGGCACGTTGTAGCGGACAGCAGTCTGCGCGCGTTTCGGAGCGGTCGCAATCGCCTGGGCGCGGGAATCTTCGCCAACGGCTCCGCGCGCGCCACAGTCGAAGCGGGTCGGGTTCTGCCGGATGCTGCGACGCGGAAATCGCCGCCGGCGGGCCCGCCCGGTTGACCCGGATCAAGCACTCGGCCGCCCCCGGCCGGTGCGGCCATGCCGGCCGATGTCGCGGCGCTACACTCGTCGCTCGACCGCCCGCCGGTCGTTCCGCTCCACGCCTTCGAAGGATGGGTCATGACCGACAGCGTCAAGTACGTGCTCGATGAAACGCGCATCCCGCGCGCCTGGTACAACCTGCAGGCTGACCTGCCGAAGCCGCTGCCGCCGGTGCTGCACCCGGGAACGAAGCAACCGGTGGGACCCGACGACCTCGCGCCGCTCTTCCCGATGGAGCTGATCCGGCAGGAGGTGACGCTCGAGCGGGACGTGCCGATTCCCGAGCCGGTGCGCGACGTCTACCGGCAGTGGCGGCCCTCGCCGCTGTACCGGGCGCGGCGGCTCGAGAAGGCGCTGCAGACGCCGGCGCACATCTACTACAAGAACGAGGGCGTGTCGCCCGCCGGCAGCCACAAGCCGAACACCGCGGTGCCGCAGGCGTTCTACAACCGCGAGGCGGGCGTACGGAAGCTCGTCACCGAGACCGGCGCCGGCCAGTGGGGCAGTTCGCTCTCGTTCGCGGGCGCGCTGTTCGGCATCGACGTGCAGGTGTTCATGGTGCGCGTCTCCTACGACCAGAAGCCGTACCGCCGCGCGCTGATGGAGACCTACGGCGCGCGGTGCGTCGCCTCGCCGTCGAACCTGACGAACGCGGGCCGCGCGATCCTCGCGCAGCGGCCCGACCACCCGGGGAGCCTCGGGATCGCGATCTCGGAAGCCGTGGAGGTCGCCGCGCAGAACGACGACACCAAGTACGCGCTCGGCAGCGTGCTGAACCACGTGCTGCTGCACCAGACGATCATCGGCCAGGAGGCGATCGAGCAGTTCGCGATGACCGGCGACTATCCGGACGTCATCGTCGGCTGCACGGGCGGCGGCTCGAACTTCGCGGGGCTCGCCTTCCCGTTCATCGGCGCGCAGTTGCGCGGCGGCAAGAAGGTCGACGTGATCGCGACCGAGCCGGCGGCGTGTCCGAGCCTGACGCGCGGCCGCTACGCGTACGACTTCGGCGACACCGCGCACCTGACGCCGCTCACCAAGATGCACACGCTGGGATCGACGTTCACGCCACCGGGCTTCCACGCGGGCGGCCTGCGCTACCACGGCATGGCGCCGATGGTGTCGCACCTGCAGGAACTGGGACTGATCCGCTCGCTCGCCTACACGCAGTCGCGCGTGTTCGACGCGGGCGTGCAGTTCGCCCGCGCCGAGGGCATCGTGCCGGCTCCCGAGGCGAACCACGCGGTGCGCGGCGCGATCGACGAGGCGATCCGCTGTCGCGAGGAAGGCGTCTCGCGCACGATCCTCTTCAACCTCTCCGGGCACGGCCACTTCGACATGCAGGCGTACATCGACTACTTCGCCGGCAAGCTCAAGGACCTCCCCTACGACGAGTCCGAACTCGCGATGGCGCTCGCCGGCCTGCCGAGCGTGGTCGAAGCCGCCTGAAGCCGCCGGCGAGGCCGGAAGCGCGTCCGGCTCCGATGACCGCCGGGCCGCGGTCGGCGTTCCGGGCAGCGCGCGCCTCGCGTTCCGTCGCCGGAACGGGGTTCGTGCGCGGGTCGCGCGCGAGGGCGCGCGGCACGGCTATCCTGGGGTCTGTCATCGCTGCCGGGACGCGAGAGCCCCGGTAGCGCCAATGGGGCATGACCGATGTCGCTCGTCACGATCCAGGACGCCGAACTCGCCTGGGGGCTCCATCCGCTCCTCGACCGCGCCGGCCTGTCGGTCGCCGACGGCGAGCGGATCGGGCTCATCGGCCGCAACGGCACCGGCAAGTCGTCGCTGCTCGCGGCGATCGCCGGCACGATCGCGCTCGACGGCGGCGAGATCCGGCGTCGCGACGGCCTGCGCATCGCGATGGTCGAGCAGGAGCCCGCGCTGCCGGCCGCGTCGTCGCTGCGCGAGAGCCTCGTGCTGCGAGGCCGCGTCGAACGCATCGCCGACGAGCGCGAGCGCTGGCGCGTCGAGGCGCGGCTCGTCGAGTTCCTGCACCGGCTCGGCCTCGACGAGGCGGCGGATCCGGCGTCGGCGTCCGGCGGCGAGCGCAAGCGGGCCTCGCTCGCGCTGGCTTTCGCGCTCGATCCCGAACTGCTGCTCCTCGACGAGCCGACCAACCACCTCGACATCGGCGCGATCGGACAGCTCGAGGAGCTCGTGCGCCGCGCGCGCGCGTCGATCGTGATCACGCACGACCGCGCGTTCCTCGACGCCGTCGCGACGCGCATCGTCGAACTCGATCGCGGACTGCTGCGTTCCTACCCCGGCAGCTTCGCCGAGTACCAGGCGCGCAAGGCCGGGGAACTCGCCGCAGAGGAAAACGTGCGCCGCAAGTTCGACAAGTTCTGGGCGCAGGAGGAGGCCTGGATCCGCAAGGGCGTCGAGGCGCGGCGCACGCGCAACGAAGGGCGCGTCAGGCGCCTCGACCGGCTGCGCGAGGAGCGCGCCGCGCGCCGCGAGCGCCTCGGCGACGTCAAGCTCTCGCTCGACGCGGGGGCGCGCTCGGGCAAGCTCGTCGCCGAACTGGAGCACGTCGGCAAGCGCTACGGTGACCGGGTCGTCGTTCGCGACCTGTCGCTCGTCGTCATGCGCGGCGACCGGCTGGGGCTGATCGGGCCGAACGGCGCGGGCAAGACGACGCTGATCCGGATCATCCTCGGCGCGCTCGCGCCCGACGAGGGGCGCGTGCGGCTCGGCACCAACCTCGAGGTCGCGTACTTCGACCAGTTGCGCGAACAACTCGATCCGGAGCGCACGCTCGCCGACACGATCAGCCCGGGCTCGGAGTGGATCGAGATCGGCGGACAGCGGCGGCACGTGCTGACCTACCTGGGCGAGTTCCTGTTCCCGCCGGAGCGCGTCAACGCGCCGGTGAAGACCCTCTCCGGCGGCGAACGCAACCGGCTCCTGCTCGCGCGGCTGTTCGCGCGGCCCGCGAACCTGCTCGTGCTCGACGAGCCGACCAACGACCTCGACATCGAGTCGCTCGAGCTGCTCGAGGAGACGCTGCAGGGTTACGCCGGGACGCTCCTCCTGGTGAGCCACGACCGCAGGTTTCTCGACAACGTGGTGACGCAGACGCTCGTCGCGGAGGGCGACGG
>DAOMBL010000161.1:0-7399 GCA_035427325.1 Casimicrobiaceae bacterium | reverse complement strand
AGCCGACCATGTCGCCGACCTCGAGCGTGGCGCCCGAGTCGAGCGCGAGGTAGGCGTGCTGGTCGTTGAGCGCGGTGATGGCGAAGTCACCGGCCAGAGGCTGCGGCTTCGCGTCGACGCCGGGCCGGAAACGCCAGCGCGGGTAGGGCAGGTGGATGTCGTAGGCGACGTCGCGCTTGCCCATCGTGAGGATCGCCAGCGCCGGCTCGGGCCGCGACTGCACGTACGACCACACCTCGATCGCGTCGCGCAGGCCCTCGCCCAGCGCCGCGATGGAGGGGGTGCGCTCGCGCATCCGCGCGGCGGCCACCGCGTAGCGGTCGGAGTCGTGCGTCAGGTAGCAGCCGCTGCGCAGGATCACCTGCGCGCGCCGCCCGCCCGCGATGCGCGGAAGCGCGGTGACGAGATCGAAGTACGCCGATCCTCCGGCGGAGAGCAGGATCGGATCCGCGTCGACGAGTCCCTCGGCGACCGAGCGTCCGGCGACCTCGGCCATGAACGCGACGAACCCGGCGATGCGCGACTCGCGCTCCGCGAGCGTGGCGCCGGGCACCGCACCCTCGTAGCCTTCGATCCCGGACAGCGTGAGCCAGGGCCGTGCCGCGGCGACGCGGCGCCCGACCGCCAGCGCATCGTCGACAGTGCGGCACCCTGTGCGTCCGCCGGTGAACCCGCATTCGACGAGGAGGGAGAGCGGGCGGCCTGCCCGCCTCGCCTGCGCAGCGGCCGCGAGACGGTCGACGAGGGCGACCGAGTCGACGAGCGCGTGGAACTCGAAGGCGGGATCGCGCGCGAGTTCGTCCAGCACGTAGGCGACGGCCTGGCGACCGATGAGCTGGTTCGCCATGAGCACGCGCGACACGCCCGCGTCGCGGCACACGCGCAGCTGCTGGACGGTCGCGACCGTGATGCCCCAGGCGCCGTCGGCGAGCTGCCGCGCGAAGAGTTCCGGGCTCATCGGCGTCTTGCCGTGCGGCGCGATCGCGACCCCGGCCGACTCGAGGAAGGAACGCATCCAGCGGGCGTTGTGTTCGAGCGATGTGGCCTTGAGGACCGCGAGCGGCAACGGAAGATCCTCGCGAAGTACATTGAAGCCGCGCGAGGCGATCGTGCGGGGGTCGAGCCGGTCGGTGCCGGCGGGGAGTCCCTTGGTGCGGCCGTCGAGGATCGGAGCCGTCATCGTCATCCTCCTTGCATGGTCACGAAGATCGGCGACGTCCACGCGAACGAGCCGTCCGACTGCCGCACGCGAACCCAGTACGCGTGCGTGCCCGGGGGCGGCGCGGGATCGGCGAAGGTCGTTCGCAGCGAGCGCGGCGCATCCCGCTCCGGCAGCCAGCGCAGTTCGACCGAGCGATCCGGGCCCACGACATCGAAGCGGCGGCCTTCCGGGCCGAGATCGTCGAGGCGCACGCGCAACGTGACCGGCTCGGTCGCGAACACCAGGTCGCCGTTGCCGTGTTCGGCCAGGTCGAGCACGACGCCGTCCCAGTCGCCTGCGGTGACCGAGCGCCAGCGGACGCCCTGCGCGTCGAAGCCACGCACGCCCTCGTCGGGCGTGTCGAACGCGTAGCCCGCGACGCCGGCGATTCGATTGCCTTCGACGCGAAGCCCGCCGTCCCAGGCCATGCGCGCACGCTGCCAGTTGCCCGGCGCGCTCGTGCCGCGCCAGGCGACGCGCAGGCGCGACGAAGGCCGGCCGGCATCCGCCCACGCGTCGAGGCTCGCAATGCACGCGTCGTCGCGGAAGAAGTCGACTCGCTCGATCGACGCGGTGCCTTCGATGCGCACCTCGAAGCCGGCGAGGCCCGACGGGCCGGCACGCGCCGCGACGTCGTCGCCCATGATTGCGTCGCCACGCCGGTAGTCGACGAGCACGCGTTCGCCGGTCGTCGCGTAGCAGTGCCGTTCGCGCAGCGCGCGCCAGATCGATGCGCGCGTGCGTTCGGGCGCGAGGATCGCGGTCATGCCGCCGCGCACGTTGCGCACGCCCATGTGCCCGGGGTGCGACGCGGCCGGCCGCCCGTCGACGCCGTCGCTTCCCGCGACCACGCCCATCCTGTAGCCGCGCCGCAGCGCGTCGAGCAGGAACCACTCCGAGGTCGCGTGCGTCGAGTGCACCTCCAGCAGGCGGTCCAGCGCGGGATCGTGCCAGTCGAGATTGGCGGTCCGCCCGCCGACGTGCAGTGCGAGGATCGTATCGCTGCCGCGGTAGTGTCGGTGCAGCGCGTCGACGTCCGGGAGATCGGTGGCGGCGTCGCTGCGATCGGGCAGGAACTCGTGGCTGCAGCGTCGCAGTTCGGCGTCGTCGCCGGGGAAGTAGACGTTGTGGTCGCCGCCGAGCGTCGAGATCGCCGACCATTCGACGCCGAGGAACGGCACGAAGCGGCCGGGTTCGTGATGGGCGCGCGTCGAGGCGATCGTCTGCGACCACTCGTCGCGCGACACGAGGAAGCAGTTCGCCTGGTGCGAGGCGACGTCCGCCGCCGCGAATTCGCGTGCGTGCGCGTAGTACGCGTCGATCGTGCGGGCGCCGCAGCCGATCACGCTCTGGCCGTGCAGGTCGCCCCAATGGAGCGGCGTCGCGTCGCCTCCCACCTCGACCGGATTGCTCTCGGCCGCGAGCGATGGCATCGACGGCACGTCCGCGCCGACACGATGCACGCCACGGCCGGGCGAGGGCAGGTCCGCGCGCGCGTGCGCCGCTCGCGCGATCTCGACGCGGCGCGCGATCCCGGCCAGGCGCAGGTCGACGGCGATCGGGCGTTCGAGCGCCGCCGGATTGCCCCAGCGATCCTCGAGGCGCAGGTGCACGGAAAGCCGGGTGTCCTGCACGATGCGCGAGGGCACGGTCACGACGAGACGCTCGGGTGCCGCACCGACGACCTCGATGCGGTGCTGAGCGAACTCGGTCCAGCAGTCGCCTTCCGCCGCGCGCCAGCGCAGGCTGAACGGCGAGCCTTCCTCGATGAAGCTCTGGACGCGGAAGCCCGGGGAGCCGGCGATGCCGTCGCCGAAGCCGAGTTCGACCGACGCGCCGCGCGCGAGGCCATCGGGCATCTCGACGAAGATCACGTGGTCGAACGGATGCCACAGGTGCAGGCGCGCCGCCCACCAGCGCGCGGGCGAACCGTCGCTCGTGCGCACGGTCAGGTAGTCGGCCCCCTGCGGGTCGCGTCCCTGCGCATTGCCCCAGTCGCAGGGCCATCGGTGGGCGACCGCGAACCGGGTCCCGGCGGGCAGTGCGACGCGCGCGTCGAACGCGAACGTCCAGCGTTCGAGCGTCCCGGCCGTCATGCGCCGGGGACCCTCGGCCCGGAAGACGACCGCGTTGGTGGTCGGTCCCTCGCGGACCAGCGTCAGGACTTCGGCCACCGCGCTCATCGGCGTTCGTTCCGGCTGCGGTCGCCGGCGACGTGCGGTGCGGCGCGGAGGCAATCGGCGAACGGCACGTTCGTCGCGGAGCGGACGCGTTCGGACTGGAGGAGCGGTGCGGGCTCGCGCGAGGGTGCAGGGATGAGCGCGGCGGCGCGGGCTGCAGGATGCATCGTGCACACGTTGTAGGGACATTCCGACCGGGTGTCAACGACCGCCCGCGGCGGACGTTGGTGCGACCGGGATGCTTCGGGTCAGCCCGCCGAGCGTTCGAGGTCGGCGACCAGCCGCGCGACCCGCGCCTCGAGCGCTTCGGTCGAGAGCTGCTCGCGGAACATCTCGACCATCAGCGGAAAGCCGAAGGGCGTCGGGCGCGGCGGCGTCGTCACGACGACCCGGTCACGGCGCATGCGGTCGAGCGCTGCGGCGAGACGCGGCGCCTCGAGCCGGCGGTCGAGCACCTCGCGCCTCGCCTGCGCGAGCAGCAGGTTGTCGGGGTCGTAGTCGGCGAACACGTCGTGGAGCAGCCCGGACGAGGCCTGGAGGTGGCGCGCCGACTGCCCCTGTCCGGGGTAGCCCTGGAACACGAGCCCGGCGACGCGCGCGATCTCGCGGAACTGGCGCCGCCCCATTTCCGCAGCGTTGACGCCCTCGAGGATGTCGCGCTCGACGTCCGGTGCGGCGAGGAGGCGGCCGAGCGTGCCGAGCGGGAGGTCGACCGGTTCGGGCGAGAGGAGCGCGAAGCCGTAGTCGTTGACCGTCATCGAGAAGGTGCGCGCCCGTTCGCGCGAGAGTCGATAGCCGAACAGCGTGGCGAGGCCGAGGTGCGCGAGGCGACCGACGAACGGGTAGAAGAACAGGTAGTGTCCGTCGCGCGTCGAGAGCCGCTCGACGAGCCACTCGCGCTCGTCGGGCAGCGCCGACCAGCGCCTCTGAAGCTCGAGCAGCGGCCGGACGAGCTTCAGTTCGGGCGACGCGCAGCGTCCGTGCTTCGCCTGCGCGATCAGCGCGCGCGTGCGCTCGGCGACGAGCGTCGAGAGCGCCATCGCGCTGCCCGACCAGCGCGGCACGAGCGAGGCACGCGACCGCGCGGGCTTCACCCACGCGGTCATCTCGCGCACCCGCACGAATTCGAGCACGCGGCCGGCGAATGCGAACGCGTCGCCGGGGGCGAGGCGCGCCACGAACGACTCCTCGACGTGGCCGAGCGCGCGCCCGTTGCCCATCCGCACCGTGATGCTCGCCTCCGACACGATCGTGCCGATCTGGGTACGGTGCCGTCGCGCGACCTGCGCGTCGGGAACGCGCGCGATGCCGTCGGCGCCGATCACGACGCGACGGTACTCGGGGTACGCGTTGAGGCTCGCGCCGCCATGGGTGACGAAGTCGAGCGCGAAGCGCCAGGTCGCGTCGTCGAGGTCGCGGTAGGCGTGCGTGCGCCGGACCTCGGCGCAGAGATCGTCGGGACGAAAGCCTCCGCCCAGCGCGCAGGTGACGAGGTGCTGGACCAGGACGTCGATCGGCGCGTCGAGCGGAACGCGAGGCTCGATGCGCGCCTCGGCCGCGGCGTCGCGCGCCGCCGCGGCTTCGACGAGTTCGAGCGCGCTCGTGGGGAGCACCGTGACGCGCGAGACCTCGCCCGGCCGGTGCCCGCTCCGGCCCGCGCGCTGCAGCAGTCGCGCGACGCCCTTCGGGCTGCCGATCTGCACCACCTGGTCGACCGGCGCGAAGTCGACGCCCAGGTCGAGGCTCGACGTGCACACGACCGCGCGGAGCTTCCCGTCGCGCAGGCCGGCCTCGACCCAGTCGCGCACCTCGCGCTCGAGCGAGCCGTGGTGGAGCGCGATCGTGCCGGCCCAGTGCGGCCGCGCTTCCAGGATCGCCTGGTACCAGAGTTCGGCGGTCGAGCGCACGTTGGTGAACACGAGCGTCGAGCGCGCGCCCTCGATCGCGCGGAGGAGTTCGGGCAGGAGCTTGAGTCCGATGTGGCCGGCCCAGGGGAAGCGCTCGATGGTCGGAGGCCGGATCGTGTCGATGACGACCTCCTTCGCGTCGAGGCCGCGCACGATGCGCGCGGACGCCGCGCGGCCGGGGCCGACGAGGGCGGCGGCGGCCTGGTCGAGATTCGACAGCGTGGCCGACAGGCCCCACACCGGAAGCGACGGTCGAACCGATGCGAGTCGAGCGAGCGCGAGTTCGACCTGCACGCCGCGCTTGCTGCCCAGGAGTTCGTGCCACTCGTCGACGACGACCGCCGCCAGGTGCGCGAGCCGCTCGCGCCAGTCCGTACGCGAGAGGAGGAGCGTCAGGCTCTCGGGCGTCGTGACGAGCGCGGTCGGCAGGCGTCGTTCCTGGCGCTGACGGATCGAGGCAGGCGTGTCGCCGGTGCGGACATCGACCGTCCAGTGCGGCTTCAATGCGGCGGCCGCGCGCGCCAGGGCAAGACCGGTGTCCGCGGCGAGCGCCCGGAGCGGCGTGATCCAGATGACTGTGAGCGGCGGCGGTGCGCCTTCGCTCCCTTCAGGGCCGAGCGCGAGCGGGCCGAGCCATGCCGCCCAGGTCTTGCCCATGCCGGTCGGCGCATGGACAAGGCCGGACTCACCGCGTGCGTAGGCCGCCCAGACCTCCTCCTGGAACGGGAACGGCGTCTGACCCTGCGAGGCGAACCAGTCGCGGACCACGTCTGGGGTCAGAGCTGCAATTCCGGTTGGGCGCTGCGAATTTGGGGTCAGCGCGAATTTGGGGTCAGCGAATTTGGGGTCAGAGACGCAATCGAATTCGGGGTCAGAGACGCATTTTCCGCAGTCGCTGAATCGAATTTGGGGTCAGAGACGCAATCTCCGTAGTTGCCGGACCGTTGACTGTGACACGAATCCTGCCGGCCGCAGTTGCGTCTCTGACCCCAAACTCGCGGTGCCCAACCGGAATTGCAGCTCTGACCCCGAATTACTTGACGGGCTGGTAACCCGGCACGCCGAACTGCCAGAGCATGAACGTCCAGATGTCGGCGGTGCGCGCCTGCGACTGCGCGCGCGTGCTGCCCTGGCCGTGGCCGCTCTCGTACTCGAGCCGAAGCAGCACCGGACGGCCGCTCGTCGTCGCCTGCTGGAAGCGCGCGCCGGCCTTGAGCGACTCGGAAACCGGCACGCGGATGTCGTTGACGCCGTGCGCGAGCAGGATGCCGGGATAGGCGACGCCGTCGCGAATGGCGTGCAACGTGCTCATCGCGAGCAGCGCCTTGAACTCGTCGGGATCCTTGACCGTGCCGAACTCGGGGATGTTCGCGGCACCGTTGGAGGCGAATTCGAACCGGGGGCCGTCCATGACGCCGACCGCCGGGACGGCCGCGGCGAAGAGGTCGGGCCGTTCGGTGATCGAGCGCCCGACGAAGATGCCTCCGGCACTGCCGCCGAAGATGCCGAGGTGCGCGGCACTCGTGTAGCGCTGCCCGATCAGGTACTCGGCGGCGGCGATCGCGTCCTTCCAGGTGTTGGGCTTCGTCTGCTTGCGCCCGGCCATGTGCCACTCCTCGCCGTAGACGCCGCCGCCGCGCACGTGCGCGAACGCGAGGATGCCTGCGCGCTGCACCCACGCGTACCAGCGCGGGTTGAGGAACGGATCCTCGGTGATGCCGTAGGCGCCGTAGCCGTAGAGGATCGTCGGGTTCGTGCCGTCCTGCTTCGCGTCCTTGCGCATCACGATCGACATCGGAACCTCGACGCCGTCGTGGCTCCGGTAGCGGATCTCGCGCGCCATGATGTCGTCGGGCGCGTCGTAGGCGCCCGGCGTCACGAACGGAAGCTGGGTCACGCGCCCGGTCGCGGGGTCGTAGGCATAGGGCTTGGTCGCGCGCGTCCAGCCGCCGAGTTCGAACACGACGCCCGGGACGGTCTGCGAGGCGCCGGTCAGTTCGAGCGCGCCTTCGAACGGAAGTGCGATCTTCTGCGGCTTCGCGTCCGCCCGGTGCTCGACTCGCCACAGCGACATCGTCGCGCCGTCCCGGCGGACCACGTAGAGCGCGTCC
>DAOMBL010000160.1:0-7400 GCA_035427325.1 Casimicrobiaceae bacterium | reverse complement strand
GAGGATGCCGGTGTGCCGCGCGGGCGAATCGTAGTGGGCCCGGGGTTCGGCTTCGGAAAGGGGACCGCCGAGAACCTCGTCCTGCTGGCGCGACTCGCGGAGCTGGCAGACCTGGGCTATCCGGTGCTCGCGGGCCTGTCGCGCAAGGCGACGATCGGTGCGATCACCGGACGCGACGGCGAAGGACGGCTCGCGGGCAGCGTGGCGGCCTCGCTCGCGGCTGTGGCGCGGGGCGCTTCGATCGTGCGTGTGCACGACGTGCGCGAGACCGTCGACGCGCTCGCGGTCTGGCGCGCGGTCGAGGGGGCTCCGCGGACCTCGGCCCCTGCGCTGCAGTCGCAAGGCGCATAATCGCGATGGTGAACGAATCGATGGGTGGTCGATGAAGCGCGAGTACTTCGGAACCGACGGCGTTCGCGGACGGGTGGGCGAGTCGCCGATCACCCCCGACCTCGTGATGAAGCTGGGCTGGGCGGCGGGCCGGAGCTTCGCTGCCGATCCGCGCAGGCCGTCCGGGCGGCCGGCCGTGCTGATCGGCAAGGACACGCGGGTCTCGGGCTACCTGCTCGAAGCGGCGCTCGAGGCCGGCCTGTCGGCTGCCGGTGTCGACGTGGCGCTGTGCGGGCCGCTGCCGACGCCCGGGATCGCGTACCTCACGCGCGCGCTGCGGCTCACCGCCGGAATCGTGATCAGCGCGTCGCACAATCCCTTCGACGACAACGGGATCAAGTTCTTCTCGTCGGCCGGCACGAAACTCCCCGCCGCGCTCGAAAGCGAGATCGAGCGCGCGATGGAGGCGAAGCTCAGCTGCGTCCGGTCCGCCGACCTCGGCCGGGCGCGTCGCGTGAACGACGCGCCGGGCCGCTACATCGAGTTCTGCAAGTCCACGTTCCCGTCTCCGCTCGACCTCCGCGGCGTCACCGTCGTCGTCGACTGCGCGCACGGCGCGGCCTATCACGTGGCCCCGCCGGTATTCAGCGAGCTGGGCGCGACGGTCGTCGCGACCGGCGTGGCGCCCGACGGTCTCAACATCAACGACGGCTGCGGCGCGACGAATCCGGGCCATCTCGCGGCCGAAGTCGTGAAGCACGGGGCAGACTTCGGCGTCGCGCTGGACGGCGACGGCGACCGGCTCGTCATGGCCGACCGCGACGGGCGCATCTACCACGGCGACGAACTGCTCTACGTGATCGTGATGGACGCGAAGCGGCGCGGCGCGCTGCGCGGGGGCGTCGTCGGCACGCAGATGACGAACCTCGGCTTCGAGCAGGCGCTCGCGCGTGAGGGCATTCCGCTCGAGCGCGCGAAGGTCGGCGACCGCTACGTCCTCGAGCGGCTCCTCGAGCGCGGCTGGTGTTGCGGCGGCGAGAACTCCGGCCACCTGATCTGCCTCGACAAGCACTCGACCGGTGACGGGATCATCGCGTCGCTCGCGGTGCTGCGCGCGCTGATCGAGTCGAAGCGCACGCTCGCCGACACGACCGAGCCGGTCGCGATGTTCCCGCAGACGCTCATCAACGTGCCGATCCAGCGCGGCTTCGACTGGCAGGACAGCGACTCGGTGGCGCGAACGCGCGAGCGGGCGGCGAAGGCGCTCGGCGACGCGGGGCGCGTGCTGCTGCGTCCCTCGGGCACCGAGCCCGTGCTGCGCGTGATGGTCGAGGCGCGCGACAAGGCGCTCGCCGACGAGCATGCCAGCGCGATCGCGGAAGCCATCGCCAAGGCGGCCGGCGCGCCGCTGTAGCCGTTGTGGGCCGGGCGTCAGCCCGACGGGCTGTGGCTTCTCCGCCGTGGGCCGGACTTCAGCCCCTGTGGGTCGGGCTTCAGCCCCTGTGGGTCGGGCTTCAGCCGGACGGGGTCTGTGCCGATGCAGCCGAAATGCGTCGGCCTGAAGGCCAAACCGTCGGCCTGAAGGCCGACCCACGACAGACGCTACCCGGCGCTCGATGCGCCGCCCGGGAATCGCCGGCGCGACTGTCCTCTGATACCTGATACCTGATACCTGATGTCGGCCTGAAGGCCGACCCACAGACGCAACCCGGCGCTCGATGCGCCGCCCCGGGAATCGCCGGCGCGACTGTCCTCTGACTTCTGTCCTCTGTCTCCTGATGTCGGCCTGAAGGCCGACCCACAAGGCCGACCCACAAGGCCGACCCACAAGGCCGACCCACAAGGCCGACCCGCAGCGTCAGCCATGCACGCGCTTCGAGTCCTCCGGCGCCTGCGCGCGCTCGTCCATGCCGTAGTCGCGCAGCACCTGCGCGACGCGCAGCCGGTAACCCGCGAACACGTTGTCCCGTCCCAACGCCTGCGCCCGCCGGTGCTCGTCGAGGTTGCGCCAGCGACGCACCGCCTCCTCGTCGCGCCAGATCGAGAGCGACAGGATCTTGCCCGGGTTCGTGAGGCTCTCGAAGCGCTCGACCGAGACGAAGCCTTCGATTTTCTCGAGCATCGGCCTGAGATGGGCGGCAGTGTCGAGGTAGGTGCCGCGGCGGTCCGGATGCGGCTCGACTTCGAAGATCACGGCGATCATGGAAGGTCTCCGGGACTTGGTCGTATCATCATCGCATGGTCGCCGTCGTCCACGCCGCTCCCGGTGCAGCTCCGCAGGCGCTCGCGGCGTGGCTCGACGCGCTCGCCGGCACCTATCCGCCGGACGCCGTCGCGGCGTTCCGCGACGCATTCGAGTACGTGCGCGCGCGCGTCGGCGACGCGCACGCGGCCGACGGGGAGCGATTCGTCGATCGCGCGCTCGGCGCGGCCGGCATCGTCGCCGGACTGAGGCTCGATCCCGAATCGATCCGCGCGGCGCTGCTGTCGGTGCTTCCCGCGGCGCAAGCCTTCGACGCCGAGGAGGTCGCCGCCCGATTCGGCGCGGAGGCCGCCTCGCTGGTCGCCGGTTTCGCGCGGATGGATTCGATCCGCGCGCGCCAGGTCGGTGCGACGCCGGAGGCGCGTGCGGCGCAGTCGGAGAACCTGCGCAAGATGCTGCTCGCGATGGTCGAGGACATCCGCGTCGTCGTCCTGAAGCTCGCGGAGCGGCTGCAGACGCTGCGCTGGCTCATGTCGGCGGACCCCGCGGTGCGCCGAGAGACCGCGCGCGAAGTGCTGGATCTCTACGCACCGCTGGCGAACCGGCTGGGCGTCTGGCAGCTCAAGTGGGAACTCGAGGACCTGTCGCTCCGCGCGACCGAGCCCGACACCTACCGCGAGATCGCGAAGCTGCTGGACGAGCGCCGCCTCGACCGGCAGCGCTACATCGAGGACGTGGTCGCGATCCTGAGGCGCGAACTCGCCTCGGCCCGCATCCCCGCCGAGGTCTCGGGCCGGCCGAAGCACATCTTCAGCATCTGGACGAAGATGCGGCGCAAGGGCTCCGGCATCGAGGCCCTCTACGACATCCGCGCGGTCCGCATCCTCGTCGACGACGTGAAGCAGTGCTACGCGGCGCTCGGCATCGTCCACCACCTGTGGACGCCGCTGCCCGGCGAGTTCGACGACTACATCGCCAAGCCGAAGGCCAACGACTATCGCTCGCTGCACACCGCGGTCATCGGCCCCGAAGGCAAGCCCCTCGAGGTGCAGATCCGCACCCGCGACATGCACCAGCACAGCGAGTACGGCGTCGCGGCGCACTGGCGCTACAAGGAGGGCGCGGCGGGGCGGCGCGACCCGAGGTTCGAGGACAGGATCGCGTGGCTGCGCCAGGTGCTCGACTGGAAGGACGCGATCGCGGACACGAGCGAATGGCTCGCGGCGTTCCGGCAGTCGCTCTTCACCGACACCATCTACGTGCTCACGCCGCAGGGCAAGGTCGTGGACCTGCCGTCGGGCGCGACACCGGTCGACTTCGCCTACGCGGTGCACACGAACCTCGGCCACCGGTGCCGCGGCGCGAAGGTCGACGGCCACATGGTGCCGCTCAACACGCCGCTCGCCAACGGCCAGCGCGTCGAGGTGCTGACGGTGAAGGACGGCGGGCCGTCGCGCGACTGGCTGAACCCGGAACTCGGCTTCGTCACGAGCCACCGCGCGCGCGCGAAGGTTCGCCAGTGGTTCAAGGCGCAGGCGCTCGACGCGACGCTCGCGCAGGGGCGCGCGGCGGTCGAGCGCGAGCTCTCGCGCAGCGGCGTGTCGCACCTCAATCTCGAACTGCTCGCCGCGAAGGCCGGCTACGCGAAACCGGACGACCTGTTCGTCGCGTTCGCGCGCGACGAACTGAACCTGCGCCAGCTCCAGGCCGCGATACGGGAAGCCTCGACACCCGTGCCGGCGGGCCCGGCCGCGGCGCAGGCGACCGAGGGCGAGGCAGTCGTCACGCGCGCGAGCCGCGCGTCGGGCTCGGGCAGCGGCATCCTGATCGTCGGGGTCGACCGGTTGATGACCGGGCTCGCGCGCTGCTGCAAGCCCGCGCCGCCCGACCCGATCGCCGGTTTCGTGACCCGGGGCAAGGGCATCACGATCCACCGCGCCTCGTGCGTGAACCTCGCCCGGATCCGTGCGCGCGAGCCCGAGCGGCTCATCGAGGCGAACTGGGGCGCGCGGCGCGAGGAGCTGTTCCCGGTCGACATCGTCGTGGAATGCGGCGACCGCCCCGGACTCCTGCGCGACATCTCGGAGGTGTTCTCGCGCGAGCGGATCAACGTCACCGCCGTCAATACGCTGACCAAGCACCACCTCGCGCGGATGAACTTCACGATCGAGGTCGCCGGCGTCGAGCAGTTGAAGCGCGCGCTCGCGCTCGTGCGGGAGGTGCCCGGCGTGCTCGCGGCGGGACGCAGGTAGAACGGCGCTTGGACCCCGCGCGCGTCGGCGGGATGTTCGGCCCGGGGGCGCGACGCGTCAGGTGAGCGCGAGATAGATCGCGAGCGCGCCGCCGAGCGCGGCGAACGCGAGCGCGAACACGATCGCCCAGCCGACCCGGTAGCTCGCGGGCAGGTCCGCCTGCGGGAGGGTGCGCACGAACCGCGCGTGCTGGATGCTCGCGAACACGATGATCGTCGTGCCCGCGACGACGAGCAGCGTGCCGATGACGTTGGAGACCGTCGTGTGCAGCGGCGACGGTGCCTGGCCGGACGAGTGCGCGACGAGGCTCACGAACAGCCCGAAGCGCTCGACCACGAAGCCGAGCGCCATCACCGTGATGCCGGTGCGCACCCAGGCGAGGAGCGTGCGCTCGGCGGCGAAGAAGACGCGCGGGTCGCTCATCGGGGCCGTGCCCGCTTCGCGGCGTCGCGATTCACGCCGGGATGAATCGCAGCGCGAGGCCGTTGTTGCACCACCGCTGGCCCGTCGGCTTCGGGCCGTCGTCGAAGACGTGGCCGTGGTGGCCGCCGCACTTCGCGCAGTGGTACTCGATGCGCGGATAGAGGAGGACGTGGTCGACCGACGTGTCGAAGGCGCCCGGGATGGTCGTGAAGAACGACGGCCAGCCGGTGCCGCTGTCGAACTTCATCGCGGACGAGAACACCGGCAGCGAGCAGCCCGCGCAGACGAAGACGCCGCGGCGCTTCTCCCGGTCGAGCGGGCTCGAAAACGGTCGCTCGGTCCCGGCCTCGCGCAGGACGGCGTAGGCGTCGGGCGCGAGGAGCTTCCTCCACGCGTCGTTCGACATCGTGATCGGGGTCGCGTCGGCAGCGATCTTCGCGTCCTTCGCGAGGAGCGAGCGCCAGCCGGCGCGCAGTTCCTCGACCTCGCGTGTCATCGCCCCGGGCGGCGCCGGACCCGCCGCGATGACGGAGGCGGGACGAACGAACGGCAGCATGCCCAGGAACGATAGGATCGGGCGGCGGGTCATCGGTATTCCTGCGAGCGTTCCGGAGGGAGTGGGAGGCCCTGCGCGGTCGGCGAAGGTACCCGTGCTTGGTCGACTTCCCCGCCGGCAGCTTACATCACAGCTTGAGGGGCGCTCCGTAGCCGGTGAGTTCGAGGTAACCGCGCCCGAGGGGCCGGCCGGCGCCCGACGCGCGCACGGCCCCTTCCCAGTACACGATTCCGACACTGCCGCGGGCGTCCAGTTCCTGGTCGTCCATCATCGGTTCGATCTCGATCGCGAGGCCGGGCAGCCGCACCTCGAAGGTCACCGGATACTCGATCCCGGTGCGCGGGGAGCGCCAGCGGCGTCCGGGGGTGAACAGCACCTCGCCGGGGCCGAACGTGCGTACCCGGCCCGCATCGTCGCGCAGCGTGCCGCCGCTCCACCACGTCGAGCCGTCGCGTCCGCGGATCCGGAACGCCATCAACGCGCCGCCGCCGTCGAGGTTGATGCCGATCCAGTCCCAGCCCGACGCCTCCGCGGCGAGGTAGGCGCTCGACCACTCGTGGTCGAGCCACGCCGTCCCGGCGACGCGGTGCGTGCGTCCATGCAGCGACAGGCTGCCGTCGATCGCGAGCTGCGGCACGCTGTAGTAACCGCTCGCCTGGTCGGGTCCCGGGCCCTTGCGCGAGCGGCCGCGCTCTCCCTGCGGCAGCGGGGGCCGGGTCGCGCGAAACCCGAGGTCGAGCGCGAACGCCCGCGCCTCGACCTTGGTGCGCCACGACGATCCGTCGCCCGCGAGCGTCCACCGATCGAGGCGGACATCGGTGGCGCCCTCGGCGGCGCTCGCGACGCCGAAGCCTTCGCGTGCCGCGCGCTGGTCGTGCACGAGCCGCCCCACCTGCGCATCGGCGATCGCGGCATGCGCGAACAGCAGCTGGCGCGGAGCGAACGCGCTGCGCGAAGACTCCGCCACGCCGGGACGGCTGCGGAAGAAGGTCACCTGCACGCCGCGCTCCGTGCCGCTCGCATCGCTCGTCCAGCCGGTCACGTACCACCACTCGGTGCGAAACGCCGGGTGGCTGCCGTGGTCGCGGGGAAACGCGAGTTCGAGATCCGCTCCGATATCGGGGAAGGCGACCTCGCCGCGGGCGACGCCGGGGAGCGCGAGCGCCGCCGCGCGGAGCAGGCGTCGACGCAGGGGGTTCACCAGTCGTCCTTGACCGCGAGCACGGGCTCGCCGCCGGTCGCGCGGCTCGCGCTCGCGTGGGCGGTGATCGCGGAGGCCGCGAGGAGCGCGGTCGAGAACGCGGCGAGTTCGGCCCACGGCAGGTGGAGGTCCATGCTCCATCCGAACGACTGGCGATTGACGACGTGGATCAGCACCAGGCTGATCGCCGCGCCGAGCGCGAGTCCGATCGCGAGCCCCACTGCGCTCACGATGAGTCCTTCCGCGCCGAGCATCGCCCCCACCTGCCGGCGCGTCATGCCGAGATGGCGCAGGACGCCGAACTCGCGCCGCCGCGCGAGCGCGAGCGCGCCGAACGCGGCCGACAGGCCCACCAGCCCGATCGCGCTGGCGCCGGCCTCGCCCGCGTCTGTCCCGGCGCCGCTGCGGTCGAACACGGCGCGCGACGCTGCGCGC
>DAOMBL010000159.1:0-7437 GCA_035427325.1 Casimicrobiaceae bacterium | reverse complement strand
GCGAGCCCGGCGCGAACATCCAGGCGCGCTCGGTGATCCCGGGCGAGCCCTTGGCGTCGAGGAACGAGACCAGCGCCTCGCCGGTGGCGAGTTCGAGGATCGCCTTGCCGATGTCGAGCTTCGGGTTGGGTCGCATCGTGTCGGCGACCGACTTGACCGCCTTCTGGTCGCGCGGCGTGAACGCGCGCAGCGCGTGCTGGATGCGGTTGCCGAGCTGGCCCAGCACCTTGTCGGGCACGTCGAGCGGATTCTGCGTGACGAAGAACACGCCGACGCCCTTGCTCCGGATGAGCCGCACGACCTGCTCGATCTTGTCGAGCAGCGCGGGGGGCGCCTCGGCGAAGAGCAGATGCGCCTCGTCGAAGAAGAACACGAGCTTCGGCTTGTCGCGGTCGCCGACTTCCGGCAGGTTCTCGTAGAGGTCGGCGAGCAGCCACAGGAGGAAGCTCGCGTAGAGCCGCGGCGCGGACATCAGCTTGTCGGCGGCGATGATGTTGACGATGCCGCGTCCGCTCGCATCGGTCTGGATCAGGTCGTCGACGTTCAGCATCGGTTCCCCGAAGAACCGGTTGCCGCCCTGTTCCTCGAGCTGCAGCAGTCCGCGCTGGATCGCTCCGATCGACGCGGGCGAGACGTTGCCGTACTGCGTCTTGATCTGCGCGGCGTTGTCGCCGACGTACTGGAGCACCGCGCGCAGATCCTTCAGGTCGAGCAGCGGCAGCTTGGCGTCGTCCGCGACCTTGAAGGTGAGCGCGAGGACGCCCTCCTGCGTTTCGTTCAGGTTGAGCAGGCGGGCGAACAGCAGCGGCCCCATGTCCGAGACCGTGGTGCGCACCGGGTGGCCCTGTTCGCCCCACACGTCCCACAGCGTCACCGGGCAGCCGCCCCAGACCGGCTTCGGGAGGTGGAGCTTGTCGAGCCGCTCCTCGAGCTTCGGGGTCGGCGTCCCGGGAAACGCGATCCCGGTCAGGTCGCCCTTCACGTCGGCCATGAAGGTCGGGACCCCGATGCGCGAATAGCTCTCGGCGAGCACCTGCAGCGAGATGGTCTTGCCGGTGCCGGTGGCGCCGGTGATGAGCCCGTGCCGGTTGGACATCGCGGGCAGGATCGCGAGTTCGGTGTCGCCGGCTTTCGCGACGGGAAGCGGGTCGGCCATGGGAACCTCGGGACGGGGGGGCGACCGCGAGTGTAGCAATGCCCGGCGCCGCTGCGTCGGGGGCATCCCCGGGAGGGTGCCCGGGCCTGTCCAAGCGGCCGGAAATTTGCTAGAATCCACCCTCATAAGCAGGAGAAATGGGCTGGGCACAGCCCATTTTTTTTTGCCGACGCCGAAACCCACGCATGCCGACGAACCTGGGCGAACTGCTCGCGCGCACCGTGCCCCCGCTGGGGTACGAGCTGGTGGACTGGGAGAGTTCTCCCAAGGGCCGGCTCGTGCGCGTGTTCATCGACAAGGCGGGCGGGGTCGACGTCGAGGATTGCGCGAGGCTCTCCCACCACCTGACGCGCCTGTTCGCGGTCGAGAACGTCGACTACGACCGGCTCGAGGTGAGTTCGCCGGGGCTCGACCGGCCGCTCCGGACCTCGGCCGACTACGAGCGTTTCCGCGGACAGGAGGCGAGCCTCGTCCTGCGCGAGAAGCTCAACGACAGCCGCAAGCTCACCGGCGTGCTGGCGGGGCTCGACGGCGCCGACGCGCTGGTCGACACCGGCGCCGGGACCGTGCGCGTGCCGCTCGACGGAATCGAGCGCGCGCGGCTCGTGCCGAAGATCGAATGGAGAAAAGGACGATGAACAGCGGGAAGGAAGTGCTGCTGCTGGTGGACGCACTGTCGCGGGAGAAGAACGTCCCGAAGGAGACGGTGTTCATGGCGCTCGAGATGGCGCTCGCGTCCGCGACCAAGAAACAGTTCCCGAACGACGTCGACGTGCGCGTCGCGATCGACCGGGAGACCGGCGAGTATTCGGCGTTCCGCCGCTGGACGGTCGTGCCCGACGAGGAGCACGAGGAGCCGTCGCGCCAGATCGCCATCACCGACGCGCCCGAGCGGGGCGAGAACCTGCAGCTGGGCGACGTGGTCGAGGAGCCGCTGGAGGCGATGGCGGTCGGCCGCATCGGCGCCCAGGCCGCGAAGCAGGTGATCCTGCAGAAGATCCGCGACGCCGAGCGCGAGCAGATCCTGAACGACTTCCTCGCCCGCGAGGACAACCTGCTCACCGGGACGGTGAAGCGCATCGAGCGCGGCAACGCGATCGTCGAGTCGGGCCGCATCGAAGGCGTGATCCCGCGCGACCAGATGATCCAGAAGGAGATGCTGCGCGTGGGCGACCGCGTCCGCGCCTACGTGATGAAGATCGACCGCGTCGCGAAGGGACCGCAGCTCATCCTGTCGCGCGTCGCGCCCGAGTTCATCGCCCGCCTGTTCGAACTCGAGGTGCCCGAGATCGAGGAGGGCCTCATCGAGATCAAGGCGGCCGCGCGCGACCCCGGGATCCGCGCGAAGATCGCGGTCAAGTCGAACGACCCGCGCCTCGACCCGCAGGGCACCTGCATCGGCATGCGCGGCTCTCGCGTCACCGCGGTGACCAACGAGCTCGCCGGCGAACGCGTCGACATCGTGCTGTGGTCGGACGACCCGGCGAAGCTCGTCGTGAACGCGCTCGCCCCCGCGCAGGTCCAGAGCATCGTGGTCGACGAGGACAAGCACTCGATGGACGTCGTCGTCGACGAGGAGAACCTCGCGATCGCGATCGGGCGGATGGGCCAGAACGTGCGTCTCGCCTCCGAGCTCACCGGCTGGCACCTGAACCTGATGAGCGTCGAGGAGTCGCAGAGCCGGCGCGAGGAGGAGACCACGCGCATCCGCGCCCAGTTCATGGAGAAGCTCGACGTGGACGAGGAGGTCGCGGACATCCTCGTGGCGGAGGGCTTCACCACGCTCGAGGAGGTCGCCTACGTCCCGATGCAGGAGATGATGGAGATCGACGCGTTCGACGAGGACACGGTGAACGAGCTTCGCAGCCGCGCGCGCAACGCCCTGCTGACCGAGGCGATCGTGCGCGAAGAGAGCGTCGAGAACGTCGAGGAGGCGCTGCTCGCGCTCGAGGGCATGGACACCGAGGTCGCGTCGAAGCTCGCTGCGGCGGGCATCACGACCCGGGACGGTCTCGCCGATCTCGCGGGCGACGAACTCGTCGAGATCACCGGCATCGACGCTGCGCGGGCGCAGGCGCTCGTCATGAAGGCGCGCGCGCACTGGTTCGACACGCCTGCCGACGCGGCGAACGCCGCGACCGCGCACTGAGGGCGCGAGGGGAAGGAGGCAGACCATGGCCCAGACGACGATCGAACAATTCGCCACCGAACTCAGGATGCCGGCGGGCGCGCTCATCGAGCAGCTCGCCGCGGCGGGCGTGGCCGCGAAGAAGGCCGGCGACAACCTGACCGAGCAGGACAAGACACGGCTGCTCGACTACCTCCGCAAGCAGCACGGCGCCGCGGGCGAACCCAAGAAGCGGATCACGCTCACGCGCAAGCAGACCTCGGAGATCCGCGCTCCCGACGCGTCGGGCAAGGCGCGCACGATCCAGGTCGAGGTGCGCAAGAAGCGCGTGCTGGTCCGGCGCGACGAGAGCGAAGGCACGCCCGCCGTCGAGGAAGCCGCCGCGCCGGTCGCCGAAGAGACGGCCGCGCCCGCGATCGAGGTCGCGCCGGTCGAGACGCCGGTGGCGGTCGCGCCAGTGGCCGAGGCTCCGGTGCACGAGCCGGAGCCGGAGCCCGAGCCGGTGGCCATCGCGCCCGAGCCGCCGCCCGCCGTGCCCGGCCCGTCGTCGGTGCTCTCCGCCGCGGAGATCGCGGCGCGCGAAGCGGAGTCGAAGAAGCAGCAGGCCCTTTTCGCCCGCCAGCAGGAGGACCTGCGGCGCAAGCAGGAGGAGGCGGAGCGCCGCAAGGCGAAGGCCGAGGAAGCGGCGCGCGTCGCCGCGGAGGCCGCGGCGAAGGCGGCCGCGGAAGCCGAGGCGAAGGCGAAGGCTCCGGCGGTGGCGAAGAAGGAAGGCACGCTGCATCGCCCGGCCGGCAAGCCCGGCGATCGACGCGACAAGCCGGCCAAGAAGGCCGGCGGGCCGGTCTTCTCCGAGGAAGCCGCGCGCAAGCGCGCGCTCAAGCTCCGCGGCGGCGACGCGGCGGCGGCGCCCGCGGGAACCGGTTGGCGCCAGCCCAGGGTCGGAGCGCGCCATCGCGACGAGGAGGGCGGCGAGGCCGCCGCGCCGGCGGCGCCGGTGGTCCGCGAGATCGTGGTGCCGGAGACCATCACCGTGGCCGACCTCGCGCACCGGATGTCGGTCAAGGCCGCGGAACTCATCAAGGTGCTCATGAAGATGGGCATGATGGTGACGATCAACCAGGTGCTCGACCAGGAGACCGCGCTCATCGTCGCCTCCGAGATGGGGCACAAGGCGACGGCGGCGAAGCTCGACGATCCGGACGCGCTTCTCGCCGAGGCGCAGCACGGAGAAGCGGCGGACGCGGAACCGCGCCCGCCGGTCGTCACCGTCATGGGCCACGTCGACCACGGCAAGACCTCGCTGCTCGACATGATCCGCCGGGCGCGCGTGGCCTCCGGCGAGGCCGGCGGCATCACCCAGCACATCGGCGCCTACCACGTCGAGACGGCGAAGGGCGTGGTCACCTTCCTCGACACCCCCGGCCACGAGGCGTTCACCGCGATGCGCGCAAGAGGCGCGAAGGTGACCGACATCGTCGTCCTGGTCGTGGCGGCCGACGACGGCGTGATGCCGCAGACGCGCGAGGCGATCGCCCACGCGAAGGCCGGCAACGTGCCGATGGTCGTCGCGATCAACAAGATCGACAAGGGCGACGCGAATCCCGAACGCGTCAAGCAGGAACTCGTCGCCGAGAGCGTCGTGCCGGAGGAATTCGGCGGCGACGTCCAGTTCATCCCGGTGTCCGCGAAGACCGGCCAGGGGATCGACGCGTTGCTCGACGCGATCCTGCTGCAGGCCGAGGTGCTGGAACTGAAGGCGCCGAAGAACGCGCCGGCGCGCGGCATCGTCATCGAATCGCGGCTCGACAAGGGCCGCGGCCCGGTCGCGACGGTGCTGGTGCATGCCGGCACGCTGAAGCGCGGCGACGTCGTGCTCGCGGGCGCGGTGTTCGGTCGCGTGCGCGCGATGACCGACGAGAACGGCAAGCCGGTCACCGAGGCGGGGCCGGCGATCCCGGTGGAGATCCAGGGGCTCTCCGACGTCCCGCTCGCGGGCGAGGACGTGATCGCGCTCGGCGACGAGCGCAAGGCGCGCGAAATCGCGCTGTTCCGGCAGGGCAAGTTCCGCGACGTCAAGCTCGCGAAGCAGCAGGCGGCGAAGCTCGAGAACATGTTCGACCAGATGGGCGAAGGCGGCGCGAAGACGCTTCCGCTCATCATCAAGGCGGACGTTCAGGGCAGCTACGAGGGCCTGTCGCAGGCGCTGACCAAGCTCTCCACCGAGGAGGTCAAGGTCAGCATCGTGCACGCCGGCGTCGGCGGCATCACCGAGTCGGACATCAACCTCGCGCTGGCGTCGAAGGCGGTGATCGTCGGGTTCAACGTCCGCGCGGACGCGCAGGCGCGCAAGCTCGCCGAGGGCGCGGGCGTCCAGATCCGCTACTACGACATCATCTACGACGCGGTCGACGACGTGAAGGCGGCACTCTCGGGGCTGCTCGCGCCGGAACAGAAGGAGAACCGGCTCGGCCTGATCGAGGTGCGCGAGGTGTTCCGCATCAGCAAGGTCGGAACGGTCGCCGGCTGCATGGTCGTCGAGGGACTGGTGCGGCGAGGCTCGAAGATCCGCGTGCTGCGCGACAACGTCGTGATCCACGACGGCGAACTCGACTCGCTCAAGCGCTTCAAGGACGACGTGCGCGAGGTGAAGGCGGGCTTCGAATGCGGCCTGTCGGTGCGCGGCTACAACGACATCCAGAAGGGCGACCAGCTCGAGAGCTACGAGATCGTCGAGGTGACGCGCACGCTCTGATGCGCGGGGAGGCGCCGGGGCCGGGCGCGTGTCGTCCGGCCGGCATTCCTCCGCCCCGGTACGCCATGACCAGACGCCACACTCCCCGCTCCGCGCGCATCGGCGACGAGATCCAGCGCGAGCTGATGACCCTGCTGCGCGACGAGGTGAAGGATCCCCGGGTCGGCAGGGTGACGGTCACGCACGTGGAGGTGACGCCCGACCTGTCGCATGCGAAGGTGCTGGTGACCGACCTGGCGGGCCGGGAGCAGGCCGCCGGGACGGTCGCCGCGCTCTCCCGCACCGCCGGATTCCTGCGCAGCGAACTCGCCCGCCGGCTTTCGCTCTACACGGTGCCTCAGCTCACGTTCGTCTACGACGACTCGATCGAGGCGGGCATGGAGCTTTCGCAGCTCATCGACCGGGCCGTCGCCGAGGATCGCAAGCGCGGATCGTGACGGCGCGCGCCCCCCGCGTCCGCGTCGACGGCGTCCTGCTGCTCGACAAGAGTGTCGGGCTCACGTCGAACGCGGCGCTGCAGCGCGCGAAGCGTCTCTACGCCGCGCAGAAGGCCGGCCACACCGGCACGCTGGACCCGCTCGCGACCGGACTCCTGCCGATCGCGTTCGGCGAGGCGACCAAGCTCGCGCACACGCTGCTCGACGCTCCCAAGCGTTACGAGGCGGTCGTGCGATTCGGCGAGGCGACCGAAACGGGGGACGCCGAAGGAGCGGTCGTGCGCACCGCGCCCATGCCCGAACACCGGAGCGCGATCGATGCGGCGCTGCCGCGCTTTGCCGGCACGATCCTGCAGACGCCGCCCCGGCACGCCGCGCTGAAGCACCAGGGCCGCGCGTACTACGACTGGGCCCGATCCGGCGTCGAGATTCCGAGGCCGGCGCGCGAGGTCACGCTGCACGCGCTCTCGATTCTCGACTGGACGCCCCCCGACCTCACGATCGAGGTCTCGTGCAGCAAGGGCACCTACATCCGGGTGCTCGCCGAGGATCTCGGCGAGGCGGCGGGATCGTGCGCGCACCTCGCCGCGCTGCGGCGCACGGCGACCGGCGGGTTCGGGATCGGGGATGCGGTCACGCTCGACGCGCTCGAGGCGATGTCGCCCCGGGATCGGATGGCCCGGCTCCTGCCTCCGGACGCGCTGATCCGTTCGCTGCCACGGGTCGATGTGGCCGGAGTCGATGCAAAGCGGTTCGCACACGGTGGCGCGGTTCAGGCGTCCGGTGCGGTCGACGGTCGGGCGGCCGTTTTCGCCGATTCGCGGCTCCTCGGACTCGGGGACGTGCGGGCCGGCTGGGTGCATCCGGCGAGGATCCTGGTGGCGGGTTCGTGAATCGATGATGCTGTACCCCGTCGGGCTGAAGCCCGACCCACCGCCCTCCTGTGGGTCGGCCTTCAGGCCGA
>DAOMBL010000158.1:0-7446 GCA_035427325.1 Casimicrobiaceae bacterium | reverse complement strand
GAGCGACGCGAGTCCGGGGACGACGAAGGTGAAGCGCATCGGCGGGTACCGCGAGCGATCGCGAGGGAACCCGCGGGCGCCGGCCGAGTCTAGCATGCGATAATCGCGCGCCGCGTCGGCCGGACGGACGAATCTCCCGTGTCTCCCTACGAACTCGCCGTCGGCCTGCGCTACACGCGCACCCGCAAGGGTTCCGGCCGCAACGCGTTCATCTCGTTCATCGCGCTGATCTCGATGGCGGGGATCGCGCTCGGCGTCGCGGCGCTCATCGTCGTGCTGTCGGTGATGAACGGCTTCCAGCAGGAACTGCGCAGCCGAATCCTGTCGGTCGCGTCGCACATCGAGGTGCGTGGCCTGCCCGCGCTCGCGAACTGGGAGGCGGTGGCGAAGGCCTCGCTCGCCGATCCGCGCGTGAAGGCCGCCGCGCCCTACGTCGCCGGACAGGCGATGCTCTCCGCCGGCGACGTGAACCGCGGCGTGATCGTGCGGGGCATCGACCCCGCGCGCGAGGACTCGGTCGCCGACGTCGGCAGGCACATGCGGCGCGGGTCGCTCTCGGACCTTCGGCCCGGCGGCTTCGGCATCGTGCTCGGCGCGGAGGTCGCGCGCGCGCTCGGGGTCACCGTCGGCGACACCGTCGTCGCGATCACGCCGCAGGGCACCGTGACACCGGCAGGCACGCTGCCGCGCGTCAAGAGCTTCACCGTCGTCGGCGTCTTCGAGGTCGGGATGTACGAGTTCGACAGCGGTCTCGCGCTGATCGACCTCGCGGACGCGCAGAAGCTCTATCGGGTCGACGGCGTGACCGGCGTTCGCCTGAAGCTCGCGGATCTCTTCGACGCGCCCGCGGTGGCGCGTTCGCTCGCGCGCACGATGACCTTCGACGCGGAACTGCGCGACTGGACGCAGAGTCACGCGAACTTCTTCCGGGCGGTCGCGATCGAGAAGCGCGTGATGTTCATCATCCTGACGCTGATCGTCGCGGTCGCGGCGTTCAACATCGTGTCGGCGCAGGTGATGCTCGTCACCGACAAGCAGGCCGACATCGCGATCCTGCGCACGCTGGGCGCCTCGCCCGCGTCGATCCTGACGATCTTCGTGATCCAGGGCGCGCTGATCGGCGTCATCGGGACGCTGATCGGCGTCGCCGGCGGTGTCCTGCTCGCGCTCAACGTCGAGACGGTCGTTCCCTGGATCGAACGCACCTTCGGCGTGGCGTTCCTCGACCGGAGCATCTATTACATCAGCGACCTGCCGTCCGACCTGCAGCGCGGCGACGTGATCACGATCGCGGCGATCGCGCTGGTGCTGGCGCTGCTGGCCACGCTCTATCCGAGCTGGCGGGCCGCGCGGGTCAATCCCGCCGCGGCGTTGCGCTATGAGTGAGTCGATCGCGCCCGCCGCAGGTTCGGGGGTCGCGCCCGGAAGCGATGGCCGGACGCCGCCGCGTCCCGGGGCAGCGGCGACGCCGGTGCTCGCGTGCCGCGGTCTCGCCAAGACCTACACGGGGGGACCGCAGGACGTCGCGGTATTGACCGGCGTCGACCTGGACGTGCTCCCGGGCGAGCGCATCGCGATCGTGGGCGCCTCGGGTTCGGGCAAGAGTACGCTGCTGCACCTCCTGGGCGGCCTCGACCTGCCCACCGGCGGCGACGTGACCGTGGAAGGCCGCGCGTTCGCCGAACTCTCGGAGGCCGAGCGGGGTCGCGTGCGCAATCGTGCGCTCGGCTTCATCTACCAGTTCCACCACCTGCTGCCCGAGTTCACGGCGATCGAGAACGTCGCGATGCCGCTCGCGATCCGGCGGATGCGGACGCACGATGCGCGCGAGAAGGCGCGCGCGACGCTCGAGCGCGTCGGGCTCGGCCACCGCCTCGACCATGTGCCCGGCGAATTGTCGGGCGGCGAGCGCCAGCGCGTCGCGCTCGCCCGCGCGCTCGTCACCGAGCCGCGCTGCGTTCTGGGCGACGAGCCCACCGGCAACCTCGACCGGCGCACCGCCGAGACGGTGTTCGACCTGATGCTCGAACTCAACCGCGCGGCGGGAACCGCGCTCGTCATCGTGACGCACGATCCCGAACTCGCGGCGCGCGCGGATCGCACGCTGCACCTGGTCGACGGCAAGCTCGCCTGATCGCACGGGCGGCGCGCCAGTGGGTCGGGCTTCAGCCCGACGGGGTGCCGCATCCTCGCTGTGGGTCGGGCTTCAGCCCGACGGGCTGCCGCAATCCCGCTGTGGGTCGGGCTTCAGCCCGACGGGGTGCCGCAATCCCGCTGTGGGTCGGGCTTCAGCCCGACGGGGTCCGTGGCGATGCGACGGAAATGCGTCGGCCTGAAGGCCGACCCACAACTCCTCCGCTGTGGGTCGGGCTTCAGCCCGACGGGGTTCGTGCCGATGCGATGGAAATGCGTCGGCCTGAAGGCCAAACCGTCGGCCTGAAGGCCGACCCGCGGGGAGCGCGCGGCGTCACTCGCCGACCGCGCGCAGCGCCGTGGCGCTGGTAAGCCCGGCGGCGCGCACGAGCCGGGCGATCTCGTCGCGTTCGGCGTCGTCGCCCGGAAGCTGCGGCTCGCGCACGGTGGCGTGCGGAAACAGGCCCTGCAGCTCCAGAACTTCCTTCATCCGCGGGCGGTAGTCGCGGATCGGCGCGCGCCAACAATGGCGCGCGAGCGGCCCGAGCCGCGCCCAGATCGCCTGCGCGCGCTCGTAATCGCGCCTGGCCACGGCCGCGTGCATCGCGACCAGCTCGGCCGTCGCCGTGCCGGCGAAGCCGATCAGCGCGCCGTCGCAGCCGAGGATCATCGCCTCGAGGATGAACGTGTCGCTTCCAGTGAGGATACCGAGGCGGCGGGGCAGCGCGCGCGCGGCCTCGATCGTCTCGATCGTCCTGGTCGTGTCGAACGAGGCCTCCTTGAGCCCGATGATCTCGGGGATCGACGCGAGGCGCGCGAGCGTGTCCGGCGGGAAGTCGGGGCCGAACGCGACCGGAAACTGGAACGCGATCATCGGCAGGCCGACGCCCTCGGCGATCGCGCGGTGATAGCGCTCGATCATCTCTCCGGGCACCGGCTTGCCGAGGAACGTCGGGAACGGCGGGAAGATCGCGAGCGCCTCGGCGCCCGCGGCAGCGAGTTCGCGGCCGAAGCGCACTGCATCGCGCGTCGATCCGGCGATGAGGCCCGATACGAGCGGGCAGGCGCCGCGGATCGCGCGCTTCGCTGTTTCGAGCACCGCGAGTTGCTCGTCGCGGTCCAGCGCCGGCCCCTCGCTGGCATCCATGTTCATCGCGATCGCCGTGGGCGCCTGCCGCGCGATCCAGCCGAGGTAGCGGGCGGTCGTCTCGTAATCGATCGACTGGTCCGGGAACATCGCCAGGAACGGCGCCGCCACGATGCCCCGGACGGGTTCGGCGGTCCGGGCCGGACGGGGATGCGTGCCATTCGTCATGACGTTCTCCGGGGAGCGGAAGGTGGGCGCGTTCGTCCTATGCAGACGCATCCGCGGGCCCGACCCCGTGCAGCACGCCGCGCGCGAGGAAGATCTGCGTGATCGCCTCGGCGGTGTCGGCGAACGAGCGCGAGCGGCGCGCGTCGAGGCCGCGCGGGCGCGGGAGCGACGGCTCGAAGATCCGCTCGATGCGTCCCGGTCTCGGCGACATGACGACCACGCGGTCGGCGAGCAGCACCGCCTCGTCGATCGAGTGGGTGATGAAGAGCACGGTCTTGCGCGTCGAGAGCCAGAGCGCCTCCAGTTCGAGGCGCATCTGCTCGCGCGTCAGGGCATCGAGCGCCCCGAACGGCGCATCCATCAGGAGCAGCGGGGCGTCGTGGATCAGCGCCCGGGCGATCGCGACGCGCTGCCGCATGCCGCCCGACAATTCGTGCGGGTAGCGATCGGCGAACTCCGAGAGTCCGACCTGCTGGAGCAGCCGCATCGCCCGATCGCGGTACGCGACCGGGTCGAGATCGCGCAACTCGACCTGCACGAGGACGTTGTCGAGCGCGGTGCGCCAGTCGAGCAGCACCGGCTGCTGGAAGACGATCCCGAGCGCGGTCTGCGGGCCGTCGACGAGCTTTCCGGCGACGCGCGTCTCGCCGGAGGTCGCGCGGTGCAGTCCCGCGACTATGCGCAGGAGCGTGCTCTTGCCGCAGCCGGACGGCCCGACGATCGCGAGGAACTCGCCGGGGCGGATCGAGAGGTCGATCGCGTCGAGCGCGTGCGTCTCGCGCGCGCGCCGCCGGTAGATCATCGAGACGCCGGCGAGTTCGACGTAGCCGGGCGTTCCGGCGCTGGGAGCGCGCTCCACCGCGCCGGCCGGACGTCCCGATCGGACGACGCTCAGGCTCACTTCGGGAGGAACTCGTTGGTGTGGAAGGCCGTCCATTCCCTCTCGGTCTTCACGTCGCGGTAGTTCCTGAGGATCGTCAGCGTCTGGTCCCAGTCCGCCTGCGCGCCCCAGCCGATCCGTCCCTTCGAGTTCTTCGAGTCGAGGAGATCGAGGTCGACCATCAGCTGGTCGAGCGTGGACTGGCGATTGAGATCCGGCTTCACCTTCATCGCCGCGTCCACGGCGGCGCCGGGGTTCTTGCGCGCTTCCTCCCAGGACTTGACGCTCGCGCGAACGAAGCGCCGCACGAGGTCCGGATTCCTGCGGATCGTGTCGCCGGTGGTCATGATCGTCATGCCGACGATGTTGGCGCCGAAGTCCGCGTAGCGCATCGCGTAGGGCTCGACGCCCTTGTACTTGATCAGGAAGAACTGGTCGTCGGCGCCGCCGAGCAGCGCGTCGGTCTTCTTCTCGAGCACCGCGACGACCTTCGCCGCCGGGTCGACCTGGACCATCGTCACCTTGCCGCAGTCGACGTTGTTCGCCTTGCACACCGCCTGCAGCAGCGCGCCGAGCGGATCGCCGGGCGTGACCGCGACCTTGCGGCCCTCGAGGTCCTTCGGCGTGCGGATCGGCGCGGACGCGAGCGAAACTACCGAATAGCCGGTGGTGTTGAGCAGCGACATCACGCTCTTGATGTCGGCGCCTTTCGATGCCGTCTGGACGACCGACGAACTGTCCGCCATGCCGAAGGTGTCGGAGCCGGCGGCGACCACCTGCACGGTGTTCGCCGAGCCCCGGCCCTCGTTGATCGTGAGGTCGATGCCTTCGGCGGCGAAGAAGCCGCGGTCCTTGCCGTAGTAGAACGGCACGTGCAGGCCGCCCAGGTACCAGTTGAGGCGCAGCGAGACCTTGTCCTGCGCGAGCGCGCCGGTCGCTGCGAGCGCCGCGACGGCGAACACGATCCCTCGGATGATGCGCATGGTGCCCTCCTCGTCGGTTGATCCACCGCCGGCCGTCGCGCCGGCGCGTTCCCTTCGCGCTACATCGCCGAATCCTGCGCGGCGGCCTGCTGCGAGACATGCCACGGGATCGCCACGCGCTCGACCACCTCGACCGCGTAATAGACGACGACGCCGATCAGCGACAGGATCACGATCGTCGCGAACACCATCGGCGTGTCGAGCTGGCCGTTGTACTGCAGGAGCAGGTAGCCCAGGCCCCGGTCGGACGCGACGAACTCCGCGACGACCGCGGCCGTCGCCGCGAGCGCCGCGCCGACCTTGAGTCCGGTGAAGATGTGGGGCAGCGCCTGCGGCAGGCGGATCTTCAGGAACAGCTTGAATCCGCCCGCGCCGGTCGTGCGCGCGAAATCCATGATGTCGCGATCCGCTCCTTTGAAGCCTGCGATGGCCGAGACCACGATCGGGAAGAACGAGAGCAGGAACACGAGCAGGACCTTGGGCGTGAAGCCGAAGCCGAACCAGATGATGAACAACGGCGCGATCGCGATCTTCGGCATGATCTGCAGGAACACGATCACCGGATAGACCGCCTGCTCCATGAAGCGCGAATAGGAGATCCACAGCGCGAGCGGGATGCTCACGACGACGGCGAGCGCGTAGCCCGCGAGGATCTCCTGCGTCGTCACCCACGCGCCGCCGGCGACGATCTCGTGGCGCTTCCAGAATTCGACCCACACGGTCGAAGGCGGCGGCAGCAGGTATTCCTTGATGCCGGTCACGCGCACCGCGACCTCCCACAGCGCGATCAAGAGCGCGAAGATCGCTAGCGCGCCGCCGCGCCGGCGCAGCCACGCGGCGATGACGGCGGCGCGGGACCGGTGCGTCACGGTGCCTCGTTCCAGGGGGGAGGGGCGTCGGCGAGCGCGAAGGTGCCGTAGTCCGCGGGCTCGTTCAGCTCGAGCACCTCGAGGTCGTCGCTCCGGGCGATCACGTTGTGCGGCACGCCGGCCGGCTGCGACAGGCCCTCGCCCGCGCGGAGCGTCACGTCGCCGGCGATACCGGCGAAACGGAAGGTGAGCCAGCCGCGCAGCACGTAGACGAAATGCGCGGTCATGTCGTGCCAGTGCCAGCCGGTCGGCGAGGTCAGCGGCGCGATCGCGCGGATATGCTTCGCGCCGCTCCGGCCGCCGGTCGCGGCGGAGAGGCCCATATCGCGGTACTCGTTGTCCGGACGCAGGCCCTCGCGGGTCCACCCGGCGTCGGCCGCGGGGGCGCGGGCGAACCCGGACAGCGAACGCGCGAGTTCGAGCGGTCCCGCGTAGCGCGGGGTCTTCGACGCGCTCATGCTGCCTTCGCGGCGGCGCGTTTCACCGGCCAGAGATCGGCGATCGCGTCGGCGCTCGCGCGCGCCTCGCAGGCGAGTTCGGCGCGGCGCGCGGCGCCCATCCTCGCGAGCGGCCCCGCGATGCTCACCGTCGCGCACGCGGGCTTCGAGGTGTCGCGCTGCGGGTGGACGACTACGGCGATCGCCGCGACGCCGGATTCGCCCTCCTCGATCGCGACGCCATAGCCGCGCCGGCGTGTCTCGCGCAGGTCCCGTCGCAGCGCGGCGAGTGTCCGGATCGCGCAGGGGCCCACGCCCGGGCCTCCGATCCGCCCTTCGCGCCGCACGATGTCGATCGCGTGCGCCTCGGGGAGCGTCGAGAGCCAGATCTTGCCGGTCGCCGTGACGTGCAGGATGACGCGCCTCGCGGTGTCGGCGTCGTAGCGCAGTCCGGCACCCGCGCCCTGCGCCTTGGCGCACCAGACCAGCCCGTCGCCGTCGACGATTGCGAGCCGCGCCAGCTCGTGCGTCCGCGACGCGAGCTGGTCGAGCACCGGCTGGGCGAGGTCGGGAACGCCGGTTCCCGCGAGGAAGCGCAGCCCCAGCGAGGGGAGCTTGAGCGTGAGCGCATAGTGCTGGGTCGCCTCGTCCTGGCGCACGAAACCGCGCGCGGCGAGGAGAGCCAGCACTCGGTGCACCGCGCTCTTCGGCAGTCGGAGTCGCGCAGCGAGCGCGGCGAGCGCGAGACCCTCGGGCGCCTCGGCGAGGAGCTCGAGGAGGTCGAGACAGCGCTGGATCGGCGAATGGGCGCCCAAGGGAGGTCCAAAAT
>DAOMBL010000157.1:0-7449 GCA_035427325.1 Casimicrobiaceae bacterium | reverse complement strand
TACGGATTGGGAAGGCAGCGTACGTCGAACACGAGATCGGCGTCGAGCGGCACGCCGGCCTTGAATCCGAACGACTCGAACAGCAGCGTGAGGCGCCCGGGATCGACGCTCAGGAAATCGCGCACCCAGTGGCGCAACGCCGCCGCGGGAAGGTCGCTGGTGTCGAACACGGTGCCCAGGAGGCGCGCCTCGGCGAGCTGGCCGCGCTCATGGACGATCGCCTCCACGAGCGTGCGATCGTCGCTCGAGAACGGATGGCGCCGTCGCGTCTCCGAGAAGCGCTTGACCAGCGTCTCGACCTTGGCGTCGAGGAACAGGAAGCGCACGTGCCATCCGCGCGCCTTCAGCGTGCCGATCGCCGCCTCGAGGCCGGGGAGCCCCGGGCTGGTCTTCGCGTCGAGCGCGATCGCCACGCGCGGACTGCTGCCGGCCTGCGCGAGGTGGTCGGCGGTCGGCACGACGAGCGCGACCGGAAGGTTCCCGACGGTGTCGTACCCCGCGTCCTCGAAGGCCGCCAGCGCCACGCTCTTGCCCGAGCCCGACACGCCGCCGATGAGCACGAGATCCACGGGAATCAGGGCTCAGAGGACAGAGGACAGAGGGCAGAGGACAGATGCGGCGGTGTCACCGGTGGCGGCGCATCGAGCGCCGATGCGGGGTTTCCGCGGACCGGTGACGCTCCTCTCGGCATGGTGGCAGTTGCTCCCCGGGTTCGCGTTGGGCCTGGCGGGAAGTCGGAGTTCGCTTGTGGATGACGCGGAACCGGTCCACGTGGCGATGTGCGACAGCGGATATCCCGGCGCGACGGCCCGCGCCCGGAGGAGCGAAGCGTCCGGCCAGGGTTCCTTCCCGAACTCACCCGGCGCTCGATGCGCCGCCATTGGAGACACCGCCGCATCCGTCCTCTGTCCTCTGACTCCTGACTCCTGTCACCCGACCCCCGATCCCTGGTCGTCCATCAGCTTCTGCTGGCGCTCGATGAACTCCATCGTGCTGTCGATGCCGCGCTGGAGCAGCACGAAGTTGCGCACGGCCGCCTCGACCAGCACCGCCAGATTGCGCCCGGCCGCGACGGGAATCGTCACGCGGCGGATCGGGACGCCCATGACATCCTGGGTGTTGGCCTCGACCTTGAGGCGGTCGAGGTCGGCGAAGTCCTCGTGGCCATGGTCCTCGAGATGCACGATGAGCTTCAGGAGCTTGCGCGGACGCACCGCGGTCTCGCCGAAGATCGTCCTGATGTTGAGCACGCCGATGCCGCGCACCTCCAGGAAGTCGCGCAGCACGGCCGGGCAGCGGCCTTCGACCGTGTCCGGCGAGATCCGGTAGAGCTCGACGATGTCGTCGGCGACGAGCCCGT
Source organism: Casimicrobiaceae bacterium (assembly GCA_035427325.1). Lineage (GTDB taxonomy): Bacteria > Pseudomonadota > Gammaproteobacteria > Burkholderiales > Casimicrobiaceae > VBCG01. The sequence goes on along the minus strand of DAOMBL010000157.1, from coordinate 6,089 downwards.
TGCCGCGCGAAATGAGTTCGAGCGCGAGTTCGCTCTTGCCGATCGCGGATGCGCCGGTGATGAGCACGCCCATCTCGAGCACGTCGAGGAACACGCCGTGCAGCGTCGTGGACTCGGCCAGCACCCGCGACAGGTAGAGCCGGAACACGTCGACGACGTGCGGCGAGGGCTGAAGCGAGGTGAGCAGCGGAACGTGGTGCTCGTCGCACTGCCGTGCGAGGAGGGGAGGCACGGCTTCGCCGTTCGCGACGACGATCGCGACGAGCTCGCCGTCGAACAGCTTGCGCAGCGAGGACTCGAACTCGGCGGGAGGCAGGCCCTTCAGGTGCGCGATCTCCGCCGCGCCGAGCAGCTGGACGCGGCACGGGTGGACGAAATTCATGTGGCCGACCTTGCCGACCGTGGGCTTGAGCGCGGCCTCGCCGGTCAGCACCCGATTGCCGCCGTCGCGGCCGGCGACCCACTCGAGGCCGAGGCGCTCCCGGTTGTCCGCATGGAGACGCTCGACGCTGACCTGCCGCAGGTGCGTGTCGGCCGACATCGCGTCGCCGGTCAGGCGGGTGTCGCCCATTCGCGGATCGCGGTCCACGCGGCGTGCGCATCCGCGGCCGCGGCGAGGCGTTCGCGAAACGCCCGCTCGCTGAACATCTGCGCGAGTTCCGACAGGAGCTCGAGGTGCCGCTCGGTCGCCTGCTCGGGCACGAGCAGCACGAACACCTGGTTGACCGGCCGGCCGTCGGGTGCATCGAACGCGATCGGCTGGGCGAGGCGCACGAAAGCGCCGCGGGCGTCCTTGAGGCCCTTGATGCGGCCGTGCGGAATCGCGATGCCCTGTCCCAGTCCCGTCGAGCCGAGCTTCTCGCGCGCGGTCAGCGCGTCGATCACAGAGGAGCGCGCGATGCCCCCGGTCTCGAACATCGTCGCGATCGCCGCGAACAGGTCCCGCTTCGTGGCGGCGTCGAGTCCGACGGCGACGTGGGATTCCGGCAGGAGCTCGGCGATTCGATTCATCGTGGGGACCCCAAACGACGACCGGCGGACCGCGGGGTCCGCCGGTGCCGGGGTCGAGGACCGACCGTCGATTCTACACGCGGCCGGCGGCGCCGGAGGGACTCATGCCGGGTCGGGACCGCGGCGATCCGGCGGATGCCACCATCGGCGGGTCAGCCATCGGCTTCGCGCGCCCACAGCGCCGGATCGCGCTTGGCCGCCGGCTCGTGGCGGCCCTCGACGCGCTTCTCCTTGGCCTTCAGGACCTGACGGTCGAGCTTGTCGGCGAGCGCGTCGATCGCCGCGTACATGTCCGCCTCGATGCTCTCCGCGTGGATGTCCTTGCCGCGTATGTGGAGGTTCGCCTCCACCTTCTGTCGCAGCTTGTCCACCGACAATATCACGTTGACATCGATGACGTGGTCGAAATGACGCGTGACGCGGTCGAGCTTGGCCACGACGTAGTCGCGGATCGCGGGCGTGATCTCGAGATGATTGCCGGTGAGGTTCAGGTTCATGCGTACTCCTTCCGGACGTCTGCGGAGCGCGCGAGCCGCGCGCGCGTGCATGCGCGTCACAGCGACTTGCGCAGGTTGACGGGAGGAATGGACAGCGCCTCCCGGTACTTCGCCACCGTGCGGCGGGCGACGAGGATGCCCTGTTCGCCCAGCACGTCGGCGATCTTGCTGTCGGTCAACGGCGCCTTCGGGTCCTCCGCCCCGATCAACTGGCGTATCAATGCACGGATGGCGGTCGCGGACGCCGCGCCGCCGGTGTCGGTCGCCACGTGGCTGCCGAAGAAATATTTGAGCTCATAGGTGCCGCGGGGCGTCAGCAGGTACTTCTGGGTCGTCACGCGCGAGATCGTCGATTCGTGCAGGCCGAGCATGTCGGCGATCTCGCGCAGCACCATCGGGCGCATCGCGACCTCGCCGTGCTCGAAGAAGCGGCGCTGGCGGTCGACGATCGCCTGCGCGACGCGGAGGATCGTCTCGAAGCGCTGCTGCACGTTCCGGATCAGCCACTTGGCCTCCTGAAGCTGCGCGGCGAGCTGCTGGTTCGACGCGTCGCGGCTGCGCGACAGGATGTCGGCGTAGATGCGGTTGACGCGCAGTTTCGGCATTGCCGCCTCGTTGAGCGAGGCGACCCATTGCCCGCGCACCTTGCGCACGATCACGTCGGGCACGACGTAGTTCGCCTCGGCCTTCGCGAAGGCCGACCCGGGCTTCGGCTTGAGCGTCCGGATCAGGTCGCGGATCGAGCGAACCGTCGCCTCGTCGCAATGCAGGAGCCGCCGCAGCCGCGTCACATCGCGGTTGGCGAGCAGGTCGAGATGGCTTTCGACGACCTTGAGGGCGGCGGTGCGGCAGGGCGTGCTCTCCGGGAGCGCCCGGAGCTGCAGGGCGAGCGACTCACCGATGTCGCGCGCCCCGACCCCGGTGGGTTCGAAGCTCTGCAGGTACCGGAGCGCGATGGCGAGTTCCGCAGGGTCGATCTCGAGTTCCTCGGGGAACAGCTCGGCGAGTTCGTCGAGCGAGATCGTGAGGAAGCCGTCCTCGTCGAGCGCGTCGATCAGCGCCGCGACGAGCTGCCGGTCGCGCTGCGGCACCGACAGCATGCCGAGCTGCGCCATCAGGTGGTCGCGAAGCGTCGAGGACGCGACCTGCTGCGGGTAGAACTCGTCGTCGTCCTCCCCCGGGCCGGCGCTGCCCCAGTCGCCGTCGCCGCTGCCTTCGTCGGCGAAGTCCGCCTCGGAGGCGGGCACGCCGCCCTCGGCCGCCTCGGCAGCGTCCACGGGCTCCTCGGCGCGGTCATCCTCGCCGTCGCCGGCGCGTGCGGAGTCCGCGGGTTCGGCCGGCGCGCCTGCGCTGGCGGCCTGCGGCTCGGCCGGTGCGCCGTCCTCGTCCTCGTTCTCCTTCTCGAGCAGCGGGTTCTCCTGCAGCATCCGCTCGACCTCGGCGTTGAGTTCGAGCGTCGAGAGCTGCAGCAGCCGGATCGACTGCTGCAGCTGCGGCGTCAGCGTCAGGTGCTGCGAGAGCTTGAGCTGCAGCGTCGGCTTCATCGGCCGCCGGGGGAGGGGCCCGATGCGATTCCCGCATCGCACTGCGGGCGCGCGGGCGCATGCAGGGAGGGGAGTCGCGACGAGGGCCGGTGAGACGTCATCTACAGGCGGAAGTGCTCGCCGAGGTAGACCTTGCGGACGGCTTCATTATAGACAATCTCGTCCGGCGCGCCCGAGGCCAGCACGCTGCCCTCGTTGATGATGTAGGCGCGGTCGCAGATGCCGAGCGTCTCGCGCACGTTGTGGTCGGTGATCAGCACCCCGATCCCGCGCTCCTTCAGGAACCCGATGATGCGCTGGATGTCCAGCACCGCGATCGGGTCGACGCCGGCGAAGGGCTCGTCGAGCAGGATGAAGCGCGGGCGCGTCGCCAGCGCGCGCGCGATCTCGCAGCGCCGGCGCTCGCCGCCGGAGAGCGACACGGCCGGCGCATCGGCGAGATGCGCGATCGAAAGGTCCTCGAGCAGCGCGTCGAGCCGGTTCGCGATCGCGTCGGGGTCCGACTCCTGGAGTTCGAGGATCGCGCGCACGTTCTCGGCGACCGTGAGCTTGCGAAAGATCGACGCCTCCTGCGGCAGGTACGAGAGCCCGAGCCGCGCGCGCTGGTGGATCGCGAGGCGCGACAGGTTCCGGTCGTCGATCGCGATCAGGCCGCCGTCGCCGGGCACGAGGCCGACGATCATGTAGAAACAGGTCGTCTTGCCGGCGCCGTTGGGCCCGAGCAGCCCGACGACTTCGCCGCTCCCGACCTCGAGCGACACGTCGTGCACGACGGTGCGCGACTTGTATCGCTTGCGCAGGTGCGTCGCCCGAAGCTGGCTCACTTGGCGGCCGTCTCGCCCGCGGACCGGAGTTCGAGCCTGTCGGTCGCCTTCGCGCCGGACTTCGCGGCCGGTGCCTTCGGCGCCGCCTTCGCATCGCCTTTCGGCGCGGATTTCGGCGCGAGCCCCTCGCCCTCGCGCGGCTGGAACGTGCCGCGCACGCGCGCGCCGGGGCCGGTGTCGGAGGCCACGGCCGCCGGCGTGTCCGGACGGCCCTCGGCCTTGAATACCTCGGACTTCGTGTTGTAGGAGACGTAGTTGCTCCGGATCTCGTCGATGCCGCGCTTGAGCAGCGCGCGGTCGAAGAGTTCGAGCAGGTCCTTCGCGCCGTCGTATTCGATGCGCTGCGCGAAGCCCTCGTAGTACTCGTCGCTGCCGTCGCGCTTCTGGCGGAACGACACCGGGTTGCCGGTCGCGGTGACCTGCATCGAGTTGTCGGGATTCTGCCGGAACGTGAGCTTGTCGGCGCGCACGGTGATCGTGCCCTGGGTCAGCACGACGTTGCCGTCGAGCTTGCCGATCTTGGTCTCGTAGTTGAGGTCGCCGCGGTCCGCCGAGAAATTGATCGGCTTCTCGCGGTCGCCGGTCTCGGCGCCCGGTGCCGTGGCGAAGGCGGCGGCGAGGATCGCGGCGAGGATGCGCGTGGCGTGGGTCACGGGGTCCTGATGGGCGCGGATTGCGGTTCGATCGTGCCGGAGATCCGGCCACGGAGCCGCGCGGTCTTCGCGACGTTGTCGAAATCGAGCCCGACGCCGCGGATGATGCCACGCGCGTCCTCGATCGTCACCGGCTGGTCGGTGTCGATGCGCTCTTCGCGGATGGCGACGTGCAGGGCCTCGGTCGTGAGCGTCATCTTCCCGCCGGGGGACGGCTCCGTCGTGTCGCCGGCCGGCGCATCGCGCACCGCGCGCACGTTGCCGGTGAACCACGCGTCGTTCTGGTCCGCGGAGAGCTTGCCGTGTTTCGCGGTCAGTTCGAGGCTCGGCCGACCCGGATCGGAGAGCGCGAGGCGCGGCTCGACGAACTCGCTCGTCCGGTCGTCCGGAAAGTGCTCGGCGCGCCGGGCGGTCAGCGACTGGCGCGGCGTGCCGTCCGGGCCGAGGCTCACCGCCCGGAAGTTCTCGATGAACATGTCGGGCTCGTGGCGCGTCGGCCTGGCGTCCTTGTCCGGCGCCCCGCCGACCTGCGCATCGAGCCAGTAGGTCAGCGCAGCGAGGGCGCCCAGCATCAAGGCCGGCGACCACGCGGTGAGCCGATCGAGGAAGCGTCGGAGGTCCATGTCTTCGGCGGTCGAGGTCGGACGCGGATCAGGGCATCGTCAGGCCGCGGACGGCGCGACGCCCGCCGGGCACCGGCCGGCGCGCCACCTGCGGGCGAAGCAGGCGATAGCGTGGGGGAATCCCGCCGCAGGCGCAATGGCCGTCACGCGATCCGCCCGCGCGAGGCGAGGATCAGGTCGGCGAGTTCGCGCACGGCGCCGCCGCCGCCCGGCCGGCGCGTCACGTAGTGCGCGTGGCGCTTCACCTCGGCGGGCGCGCCCGGCACCGTCGCGGCGAGTCCGCAGGCGCGCATCAGCGGCACATCGGGCAGGTCGTCGCCGATGTGCGCGCAGGCGGCGGACGCGAGCCCGAGATCCGCGCGGAGCCGCTCCCAGGGCGCCAGCTTGTCGTCGACGCCGCGGACGAGGTGGACCACGCCGAGCGCCCGGGCGCGATGGACGACCGACGGCGACGCGCTGCCGGTGATCCAGGCCACCGCGACGCCCGCGGCCATCAGGCGCTTGAGCCCGACGCCGTCGAGCGCGTGGAACGCCTTGCTCTCGCGCCCGTCGTCGTCGACGTGGATGCGGCCGTCGGTGAGGACGCCGTCGACGTCGCAGGAGAGGAGGCGAACGCCGCGCGCGCGCGCGGCGAGCGCGGCGTCGACCGCCGGCGGGTCGCGCTGCTCGTCGTGGAGGGGCAGGCCGGCCGTGCTCATACCACCCTCGCTCGGAACAGGTCGTGCAGGTGCAACGCGCCGATCAGCCTCCCTTCCTCGTCCACGACCAGCAGTTGCGACACCTTCGGTGCGGACTCCATGAGGCCGACGCAGTCGATCGCGAGCCGGTCGGCGCCGATCGTCCGGGGCGCGGAGGTCAGGAGGTCGTCGACGCGCGCCGTGGCGAGATCGCGCACGCGCGTCACGGCGCGGCGCAGGTCGCCGTCGGTGAAGATGCC
>DAOMBL010000156.1:0-7459 GCA_035427325.1 Casimicrobiaceae bacterium | reverse complement strand
CCCCGAATTGCGGCTCTGACCCCGAATTGCGGCTCTGACCCCGAATTGCGGCTCTGACCCCGAAGCTAGCCTTTGCGAAGCTCGTCGATCATCCCGAGCTCGCGAATCTTGCGCGTGAGCGTGTTGCGGCCCCAGCCGAGCCAGACGGCCGCGTCCATTCGGTGTCCGCCGGTGTGCACCAGCGCGCGCCGGATCAGCGTCATCTCGAACTCGCGTTCGAGCCGATTGCCCACCGCCTCCTCTCCGCGCGCGAGCGCCTGCGCGAGTTCCCGGTCGAGCGCGTGCTGCCAGCTCGCCTCGCCCGGACGGGCTCCCGGCAATGCCGCGGGCTCGCGAACCTCAGGGGGCAGGTCGGCCGCCTCGACACGCTGCCCGGGCGCCATCACGGTCAGCCAGTGGCAGATGTTCTCGAGCTGGCGCACGTTGCCCGGGAAGGCGAAGCCCTGCAGAACCGCGAGCGCATCGTCGGAGAGCTGCTTCGGATCCACGGCGAGTTCGCGCGCGCTCTTCTGCATGAAATGCCGCGCGAGCGGCGGGACGTCCTCGGGGCGCTCGCGCAGCGGAGGCAGTCGCAGCCGCACGACGTTGAGGCGGTGCAGCAGGTCCTCGCGGAACAGTCCCTGGCGTACGCGTTCCTCGAGGTTCTGGTGCGTCGCCGCGATCACGCGCACGCTCGCCCTGAGCGGTGCGTGTCCCCCCACGCGGTAGTACTCGCCGTCCGAGAGCACGCGCAGGAGCCGCACCTGGAGGTCCGCGGGCATGTCGCCGATCTCGTCGAGGAACAGCGTCCCGCCCTCGGCCTGCTCGAAGCGCCCGCGGCGCGCGCTCTGAGCGCCGGTGAACGCGCCGCGCTCGTGACCGAACAGCTCGCTCTCGAGCAGGTCCTTCGGAATCGCCGCCGTATTGATCGCGATGAACGGCCCGGCGGCGCGCGGGCTGTGGCGATGCAGCGCGCGCGCCACGAGTTCCTTGCCGGTGCCCGACTCGCCGGTGATCAGGACCGTCGCGTTCGACTGGGAGAGCCGCCCGATCGCGCGGAACACCTCCTGCATCGCCGGCGCCTGTCCGAGAATCTCGGCGGACTCCGGTGCCGCGGGCGCCGCGGGTGCCGTCGCCGGCGATTCCGAGGTCGCCCGGCGGATCAACGCGAGCGCGTGATCGACGTCGAAGGGCTTGGGCAGGTACTCGAACGCGCCGCCCTGGAACGCCTGCACCGCGCTGTCGAGATCCGAATACGCGGTCATCACGATGACCGGAATCTGCGGGTATCGCTCCTTCACCCGGTTCATGAGCGCGATTCCCGACTCGCCCGGCATGCGAATGTCGGAGACGAGCACCGCGGGGCGACTCAAGGCGAGCGCCTGCAGCGCCTCGTAGGCGGACCCGAACGTCCGATGCGGTATGCCCTCGCGCGCGAGGGCCTTCTCGAGCACCCAGCGGATCGAGCGGTCGTCGTCGACGATCCACACCGCCCGGCCGGATTCGCCGCTCCGCGGCGCGTCGTCATGGTCGTCCATCGGCTTCGTCCCGGGAAGTGTGCGCGTTGCGCGGGGATTCGAAGGGCAGCGCGATCGTGAACACGGTGCGACCGGGCGCGCTCTCCCAGTCGATCGTCCCGCCGTGCTGGGCCACGAAGGTCTGCGCGATCGTGAGCCCGAGGCCGCTGCCGCCCTCGCGCCCCGACACGAGCGGATAGAACATACGGTCGCGCAGCGATTCGGGAATGCCGGGGCCGTTGTCCTCGACCCGGATCGCGACCGCGATGCGATGCACCCGGCGCGCGACCGCGACGTTGCGCGCGATGCGCGTCGACACGACGATCCGGGGATCGGTGGTCGTCCCGGCGAGCGCCTGCGCGGCGTTGCGAACCACGTTGAGCACCGCCTGCGTGACCTGCTCCGGATCGACGTCCACCTCGGGCAGCGATGCGTCGAAATCGAGCGTGATGGGGATCTGCGGGAACTCGGCCTGCACGACCCCCTTCACGCGCAGCAGCAGTTCGTGCACGTTCGCGCGCCGGTACGCGGGCAGGCGGTGCGGCGTGAGCAGCCGGTTGACGAGCGCCTGCAGGCGATCGGACTCGCCGATGATGACCTGCGTGTACTCGCGCAGGCGCGCATCGCCCAGTTCGCGCTCGAGCAGCTGCTCGGCGCCGCGGATGCCCCCGAGCGGATTCTTGATCTCGTTCGCCAGGTTCCGGATCAGCTCGCGGTTCGCCTGCTGCTGCTCGTTCAGCCGCTCCTCGCGCTCCATCCGGAGCTGCCGGTCGATGTGGCGGAATTCCAGCAGCATCGCGCAGTCCGGGAGATCCACCGGCGTCGCCGTGCAGTCGAGGTGGAGCGCCGCCTTGCCGGCGACCCGGAGTTCGAGCGCAGGCTCGGTGTAGGACGCGCCGCTCGCCACTGCCTTGCCGATCGCGACGGAGAGCGCCGCCCCGCCGGCGAACGCGTGCTCCGGCGCGAGCCCCACGAGCCTCTTGCGCGACAGCTCGAAGAGGTTCTCCGCCGCCGGGTTCGCCCACTGCACGCGGGCGTCGTGCCCGAGCAACAGCACCGCCGTCGAGAGGAGTTCGAGTCCGGCGAGCGCATCGGGCGTCGCCGGGTCGAGCGTCGTGGTGCGAATCACCGCGACTCCCGCGCGCGGACGCGGGTCCGGCTCCGCCCGCAGGACGACGCGGGGCGCGCGGCGTGCGTCGATCCGGCGCCGAGTCGGCCGCGCGTCAGCGCGAGCCGAGCTCGCGCTTCAGCGCCTCGACGTTGCGCTGGTGCAGTTGCACCGATTGTCGCAGCCGCGCGATGCGATCGGCGTAGGCCTGCGCGTTCGCGCGCTCCTCGGGCAGCGGTGGAGGCGCGCCGTCGCCCCAGGCCTTCCTCGCGTCCGCGAGGAGTTTCTCCTCGCTCGCGAGTTCGTCCTGCAGCACCTTGCGGCGCAGGTCGTCGCGCGACTTCTGCGTTCCCGAATCGATCTTCGGAAACCCTGCGGGCGAGGGCACGGCGACCGATCGCGTGGTCGAGGCCTTCGACGGCGCCGGGGATTCCGGCGTCGCGCCGGGAACGTTGAAGAACGCCTGCGCCCCGCTCGCGGTCGTGCACTTCCAGGTGTCCGAACCCGCGATGCGCACCGGCCGGTCGGTGCAGCCGGACTCCTTCGCCGTCTGCGCGAGCGTGGCCGCGGACGCGAGTCCGCTCGCGCATCCGAACAGGGCGGCGGCGCACCATGCGTAGACCCGGATCGTGTCGAAACCCATGCGCCGCAGTGTATCGGAGCCGGACATGACGACGAAAGGGGCGGCCCCGGGGGCCCGCCCCGTCGTCATGCGGACAACGCCCGCGACGCAGGCGGGGTTTACAGCGAGTAGTACATGTCGTACTCGACCGGGTGCGTCGTCATCCGGAAGCGCGTGACCTCCTCCGACTTGAGTTCGATGTACGCGTCGATCATGTCGTCGGTGAACACGCCGCCCTTCGTGAGGAAGGCGCGGTCCTTGTCGAGGTAGTCGAGCGCCATGTCGAGCGAGCTGCACACGGTCGGGATCTTCTTGTCCTCCTCGGGCGGCAGGTCGTAGAGGTTCTTGTCGGCCGGGTCGCCCGGGTGGATCTTGTTCTGCACGCCGTCCAGGCCGGCCATCATCAGGGCGGTGAAGGCCAGGTAGGGGTTGGCGGTGGGATCCGGGAAGCGCACCTCGATGCGGCGCGCCTTGTCGCTCTGCACATAGGGAATGCGGATCGAGGCGGAGCGGTTGCGCGCCGAGTAGGCCAGCTTGACCGGGGCCTCGAAGCCGGGCACCAGGCGCTTGTAGGAGTTGGTGCCGGGATTGGTGATGGCGTTCAGGGCGCGGGCGTGCTTGATGATGCCGCCGATGTAATAGAGGGCGAACTCGGACAGGCCGGCGTAGCCGTTGCCGGCAAACAGGTTCTTGCCGCCCTTCCAGATCGACTGGTGCACGTGCATGCCGGAACCGTTGTCGCCGACGATGGGCTTGGGCATGAAGGTGGCGGTCTTGCCGTAGCTGTGGGCCACGTTATGCACGCAGTACTTCAGCACCTGGGTCCAGTCGGCGCGGCGCACCAGGGTGTTGAACAGGGTGCCGATCTCGCACTGGCCGGCGGTGGCGACTTCATGGTGATGCACTTCCACCTCGACGCCGCAGGCCTCCAGCGCCAGGCACATGGCGGCGCGGATGTCGTTCAGGCTGTCGACCGGCGGCACCGGGAAATAGCCACCCTTGACGGTAGGACGGTGGCCGGTGTTGCCGCCGTCGAATTTCTCGGCGGAGGCCCAGGCGGCCTCTTCTGAGAACACCTTGGAGTAGGAGCCGGACATGTCGACCGACCACTCGACGGAATCGAAAATGAAGAACTCGGGCTCGGGGCCGAAGTAGGCGACGTCGCCCAGGCCGGTGGACTTGAGGTAGGCCTCGGCGCGCTTGGCGATGGAGCGCGGGTCGCGGTCGTAGCCCTTGCCGTCGGCCGGCTCGACCACGTCGCAGGACAGCACCAGGGTGGTCTCATCCATGAAGGGATCGATGTAGGCGGTGGCCGGGTCCGGCATCAGCAGCATGTCGGAGGCCTGGATGCCCTTCCAGCCGGCGATCGACGAGCCGTCGAACGCGTGGCCGTCCTCGAACTTGGCGAGGTCGAACATCTTCGCGGGCACCGACACGTGCTGCTCCTTGCCGCGGGTGTCGGTGAAGCGGAGGTCGACGAAGCGCACCTCCTTTTCCTTGATCAGCTTGAGGACGTCTGCGCCTGTGGTCATGCAAGTCTCCTGGGGTGCGAATGGCGGGGTGACGAAGGCTATTGCGATGCAAAATCGACGTGGAACCGGTTAGCGAGTTCCATGCCATGAGGGTGGGACGCACAAGTCACTGTTTTGGCGCAGATCCTTGCCCAACACCGCAGCGCGCGCGGACGATGCGACCCATCGTGGTGCACGGCGGCGATCATGATGCACCAATTCGGCGATCTCCGGTCCGCCGGACCCTCGGTCGCTGGCTGCCAGATCGGTTTTCGCGACCTGGAGCATGCTCAGGGTCGGGGACCGGCGCCTGGCGCGCAGGTCCCGGACGCGTAACCCATTGAAAGCCCGACATTCCGGAAGATGGTCTGCCGGTGCCGCGGAGGTAACTTCAGCGCCCTTGAGCACCATTATGGTGCATATGGGCGAACCTAGGGGTAGAACAGATACAGCCGGTAGCCTGCCTGGGTTGTCGCACTCGCGTCGATGAAGAGCTTGACCGGGATTTCGCCCTGCGGGGCGATGCCTCGGGACAGATCGGCGGTGCCTCCGGCGAATTCTCCGGGAGCGAACGCCCGGCGCACGACCGGCTGATCCTGCGCGTCGGTCAGGGTGAGTTCGAGGTACGGGAACGCGATCGGGTAGTTCGCGCGGTTGCGCACCGTCGCCGCGAGGATCAGCAGGCCCCGGTGCGCGGCGTCCGCCTGCAGATCGGAGGACTCGATCGACAGCGCGGCGACATCGCGCGGCGGGCGAATCGTGCATCCGGCGTACGCGCACATGCGAACCAGCGCCGGTCGCGTGGCCGGCACATGCGCGGCGATGGCGTCCCGGAAGTGCCAGAGCGCCTGCCCGGCGACGAGGAGCGCGAGGAGCACGACGCCGGTCGCGACGAGCGGGGTACTGCGTCGCTCGCGGGGCTTGTCCCACGCGAAACGATTCTCCCAGTCGTCGTCCGCGCGCGGCGCCGCCGGAGCGATGGTCGGCGGCGGAGATCGCGTCGGGACCTCGGCCGCCGGCATCGTCGGCGCGACGAAGTCATCGGCGGGACGAAGCGCGCTCGCCGACCGCAGCGTCACCGTGGGCGGGCCCTGGTCCACCTCGTCGGAATGCGACTCGTGCGGCTGCGGCGCGAGCGAGACGAGCGCCGCCCGGCCGTCGAACACCGTCCGGCAGTGACCGCAGCGCACCTGCCCGTCCTTCAACGCGAGTTGCTGCGCCGTGACGCGAAAGATCGTCCGGCACCCGGGGCAGCGCGTGTACTGTTCGTCCATTCAGGTCGCGCGACGCTCGCCTGCGAGCAGCACCCATCCGTCGAGCCGGCGCGCGTGCGCGAGTGTAAACCACGGTTCGTAGGCCGCGGCGACCGCCGCGCCCTGCGGCTCCAGGATGCCCGAGAGCGCAATCCTCCCGCCCGGCCGAACGCGCGACGCCAGCGCGCTCGCGAGCAGGATCAGCGGATTCGCGAGGATGTTCGCCACCAGGAGGTCCGCGGGCGAGGCGCCCAGGCGGCCGGGCGCGACGAAGCGTGCCGCCACGCCGTTGGCCTTCGCGTTCGCGCGGCTCGCGACGAGCGCCTGCGCGTCGACGTCGGTGCCGGAGACGACTGCGGCGCCGAGTTTCGCTGCCGCGATCGCGAGGATGCCCGAGCCGCAGCCGTAGTCGACGACGCGTTCGCCGCCGCGGATGGTCCCGCGCAGCCACTCGAGGCACAGGCGCGTGGTGGGATGCGATCCCGTACCGAACGCGACGCCCGGGTCGAGCCGAAGCACGATCGTGGCGTCGGGCGGCGGTTCGCACCAGGTCGGCACGACGAAGAATCCCGCGCCGAGATCGATCGGCCCGAACTGCGATTGCGTGGCGCGCACCCAGTCGTGGTCGTCGATCGCGCGCGTGTCGTGGCGCGGCGTCGGCGTGCCCATCGCGTGCGCGGCGGCGTTCAGGGCACGCGCCGCGTCGACGCCCTCGGCGAAGAGCGCCTCGATGCGCGACACCGCCCAGTAGCCGGCATCCGGTTCACCGGGCTCGTCGTAGCGCGCCGCCTCGCGCGGCGTGCCCGCGTACGGATCGGAGACGTCCACCGACAGAGCGCCCGCCTCGAGCAGCGCGTCGCACCACCGCTCGGCGTCGGCAGCCTCGGTGTCGAAGCGCAGCGCGAGATACGGCATCGGGCCGCCTACGCCTTCCGCTTCGCGATCTTCTCTTCCAGGTAGTGGATCGACGTGCCGCCGCGCAGGAACTTGTCGTCGATCAGGAGTTCCTGGTGCAGCGGGATGTTGGTGCGGATGCCCTCGACCGCCATCTCGGAGAGCGCGATGCGCATGCGCGCGATCGCCTGCTCGCGGCTGTCGCCGAAGGCGATCACCTTCCCGATCATCGAGTCGTAGTACGGCGGCACCAGGTAGTTCGCGTAGACGTGCGAGTCGACGCGGATGCCGGGGCCGCCCGGCGCGTGATAGTTCGCGATGCGGCCGGGCGAAGGCACGAACGAGTACGGATCCTCCGCGTTGATCCGGCATTCGATCGCGTGGCCCCTGCGCACGATGTCGCGCTGGCGGAACGCGAGCTTCTGGCCGGCGGCGATGCGGATCTGCTGCTGCACGATGTCGATGCCGGTCGTCGCCTCCGTCACCGGATGCTCGACCTGCAGCCGGGTGTTCATCTCGATGAAGTAGAACTCGCCGTCCTGGAACAGGAACTCGAAGGTGCCCGCGCCGCGGTA
>DAOMBL010000155.1:0-7469 GCA_035427325.1 Casimicrobiaceae bacterium | reverse complement strand
CGAGACCAGCACGACCTCGCGGCCGTCGCGCTTCAGCGCCGCGATGCCCGCGGCGAGGCGGGCGACCGCTGCGTGGTCGAGTCCGCGGCCGTCGTTGGTCACGAGGCTCGAGCCGACCTTCACCACCCAGCGCCGGGCCTGCGAGGCGGCGGTCACGACGTCGTCTCCGCGCGTCGCCTGCGCGCCCGCACCGGCGCGGGCGTGAGCACCACCGGCGCGTCCGTCTCCGGCTCGGGTTCGGCGGTCACCGGCGGATGGGCGTCGAGCCAGTCCTGGATCGCGAAGGTCAGCGCGCGGCAGCCTTCCCCGGAGATCGCGGAGATCGGGAACACCGGTCCCTTGTGGCGCAGCGCCTTCACGAACGCCGCGACACGGGCTTCCCGCTCGTCGGACGGGACGAGATCGAGCTTGTTCGGCACGAGCCAGCGAGGCTTCTTCGCGAGCGCGGGATCGTACTTCTTCAGTTCCGCGACGATCGCCCGCGCTTCGCGAACCGGGTCCGCGTCCGGATCGAGCGGCGCCAGGTCGACGACGTGGAGCAGCAGGCGCGTACGCTGCAGGTGGCGCAGGAAGCGGTGGCCCAGTCCCGCGCCTTCGGAGGCGCCCTCGATCAGGCCGGGGATGTCGGCCACGACGAAGCTGCGCCGCTCGTCGGTGCGCACGACGCCGAGCGAGGGCGCGAGCGTGGTGAACGGATAGTCGGCCACTTTCGGCCGCGCCGCGGAGATCGCGCGGATCAGCGTCGACTTGCCCGCGTTGGGCATGCCGAGCAACCCGACGTCCGCCAGCACCTTGAGTTCGAACCGGATGCGGCGCGACTCGCCCGGCTCACCCCTGGTGAACTGGCGCGGCGCGCGATTGGTGCTCGACTTGAAGTGGATGTTGCCCAGTCCTCCCCGTCCGCCCCGGGCGAGCGTCGCCCGCGCGCCGTCGGTCGCGAGATCGGCGATCGGCTCGCCGGTGTCGGCGTCGGTGACGACGGTTCCGACCGGCACGCGCAGCACCACGTCGTCGGCGCCGCGACCGTACTTGTCGGCGCCCATGCCGTTCTCGCCGTTCTTCGCGCGGTGGATGCGCGCGTAGCGGTAGTCGATCAGCGTGTTGATGTTGCGGTCCGCGATCGCGTGGATGCTGCCGCCGCGGCCGCCGTCGCCGCCGCTCGGCCCGCCGCGCGGCACGTATTTTTCCCGCCGGAAGGCCGCGGATCCGTTGCCGCCGGCCCCCGCGTGCGCTTCGATCACCGCTTCGTCGACGAACTTCACTTCGCGTCCCTCCGGAGCAGCACGAACTTCTCGGTGTTGTCGCCGCGCCGGGCTCCTTGCCATACGGGCGTGTAGCCGTCCGGCAGCGGCGCGTCGAAGTCGCGCCGCCCGAGCTGGACGAGCAGGAACGGGCAGTCCGCGCCCGAACCCGTTTCGACGCGGTGGGTCGCGAGGCCGGCGAAATACGAGAGCAGCGAACGCTGCGCCTCGCCCAGGTTGCGGCTCGCGACGCAGGCGCCCTCGGGCAGGTTCGCACGCAGCGATTCGGCCACGACCCGGTAGCTGCGCCGCGAGTCGATGTACGGCAGCCAGATCGTCGACACGAGCGCCCAAAGCAGCGTGACGCCGATCGCCCAGTTGAGCACGGCGCGTCGGTTCGAACGCCGGGCCGGCCGCACCATCACGACCCAGAGGACCGTCATCGCGAGGGCCGCGAGCACCGCCCACAGCTTGAACGACGGCCGGAAGCCCGCCTCGGTGTCGCGCAGGAGGCGCGCCGCGGCGGCGGGCATGCCATGGACGTAGGAGTCGATCCAGAGGCCCCACACGAGGATCGCGGTGAGGCCGAAGGTCAGGATGCCGAACCAGTCGAGCGCGCCGGAGAAGCCGCGCTTCAGCGAATCGACCTCGATCGATGCGAGCAGCGCGAGCGGCACGAGCAGCGGCATCGCCGAGATGAGGCGCGGGTCGCGCTCGAGCGCGAGGCCGGCGAGGATCACGAGGGCGAGGATGCCGGGCAGCACGACGCCTGCGTCGCGCATTCCGCCGTTGAATCCGCGCCCGCGGATCCAGAGCACCCACAGCACGAGCGGCACGGCCGGCCATGCGAGCCACGGGAGGTTCCGCGCGATGTAGAGCGGGTCGAAGCCGGCACCCGCGGCCGGCGCGAAGTAGTCGCGCCAGTGCTCCGCCGTCGTCCACGCCGCGAGGAGCGACGGCGAGCGTTCGAGGAGCGCGAGCGGCCACCACACGGAGAGCGGCAGCGCGACGGCGAGCGCGATCGCCGACGTCGCCACGTGCGCGCGTGTCCGCCACATGGGCGACGCGAGCGGCAGCAACAGGAGGGTCAGCGAGAGCCAGATCGGTCCACCCAGGCCGCAGGAGAGGAACGAGATCACGGCGCCGGCCGCCAGCGCGACGCCTCCGGCGACCGGCCTGCGCAACGCGAGCGCGAATCCGTAGAGGGCGATCGAGATGCCTGTCGTGAGGCCGAGTTCCCCCGAGAGCGCGTGCGCCCGTTCCCACATGCCGATCGACCCGACGAGCACGAGCACCGGGAGCCAGCGGAACGCGCGGCCGTTCAACTCGCGGCTCGCGAGCGAGGTGAACAGCAGCACGGCGGCGAGCAGCAGGCCGGCGGCAAGACGAGCGGCGTTGTGCGGTGCCAGCGGTGGCGCGAAGAGCTTCATCGTGACCGCGGCGAGCGCGGGCACGAGAGGTCCGCGTTCGAGCCAGGGTTCGCCCGCGAGCGTTGGAACGATGTAGTCGCCCGACTGCGCCATCGCCTGCGCGGCGCCGAAGGTCGTCGCGTCCTCCGCCTTCCAGGGGTCGTGCCCGACGAGGCCGAACGCGATCCAGGCGAGGCAGAGAAGGACGAGGCCGGCCTGCTTCAGCGCGCGCTGAGGTCCGGAGGGGGAAACCGACTCCGGATCGACGGGCTCGGGCGTCGCGGAGCGGGGCGGGTGCATCCTGCGTGACCGGGGGGGGTCGCCACGAACGAAAAAGGCAGCCGAAGCTGCCTTTTCGCGCGGCACCGAGCCGTTCGACACGTCGCGTCGATCAGCTGCGCGCGGCAGCGGACTTGGCCGCGGGCTTGGCCGACGCCGACTTCGTGCCGTACCGCTGCTTGAACTTGTCGATCCGGCCCGCCGTGTCCATCACCTTCTGCTTGCCGGTGTAGAACGGGTGGCAGGACGAGCACACTTCGATGTGCAGCGTCTTGGCGGGCGACGCCGTCCGCGTCTCGAACGTGTTGCCGCAGCTGCAGGTCACCTGGATCGCTTCGTACTTCGGATGGATGCCGGATTTCATGGAGTCCTCTCGTCGCGGGCACGGGGTGGCGCCGCGGGCCGGCCGCCACGCGGATCCCCGTCGGATCCACGCCCCTGCGGCAGGCAATCGACTATTATGGGGTAGCCGGGGGGCGCGCGCAAGCATGCTGTCATGAATCCATGAAAAATCAATGCCTTGCGCCGACGACCCCGACTTTCCTGTGGGTCGGGCTTCAGCCCGACGGCTTGGGCTTCAGCCCGACGGCTTGGGCTTCAGCCCGACGGGCAACCTGCGGTGGGTCGGGCTTCAGCCCGACGGGGTTCGTGCCGATGCCCTCGAAAGGCGTCGGCCTGAAGGCCGACCCACATCGGCTGCGCCTTCGGCCTGAAGGCCGACCCACATCGGCTGCGCCTTCAGCCTGAAGGCCGACCCACATCGGCTGCGCCTTCGGCCTGAAGGCCAACAACTCACCCCCGGCGGCTCATCCCCGGCGCATCGAGTCGAAGAACTCGGCGTTGTTCTTGGTCGCCCGGACCTTGTCGACGAGGAATTCGGTCGCCTCGAGGTCGTCCATCGGGTAGAGCACCTTCCGCAGGACCCAGACCTTCTGCAGCACTTCCGGCTTGAGGAGCATCTCCTCCTTGCGCGTTCCCGACCGGTTGACGTTGATCGCCGGGTAGGTCCGCTTCTCCGCCATCCGGCGGTCGAGGTGGATCTCCATGTTGCCGGTGCCCTTGAACTCCTCGTAGATCACGTCGTCCATCCGCGAGCCGGTGTCGATGAGCGCGGTGGCGATGATCGTGAGCGAGCCGCCTTCCTCGATGTTGCGCGCCGCGCCGAAGAAGCGCTTCGGGCGCTGCAGCGCGTTGGCGTCGACGCCACCGGTCAGCACCTTGCCGGAGGCGGGCACGACGGTGTTGTACGCGCGCGCGAGACGCGTGATCGAGTCGAGCAGGATCACGACGTCCTTCTTGTGCTCGACGAGGCGCTTCGCCTTTTCGATCACCATCTCGGCGACCTGGACGTGGCGCGTCGCCGGCTCGTCGAAGGTCGAGGCGACGACCTCGCCGCGCACCGTGCGCTGCATCTCGGTCACTTCCTCGGGACGCTCGTCGATCAGCAGCACGATCAGCACGCACTCGGGGTGGTTCGCCGCGATCGAGTGCGCGATGTGCTGCAGCATCACCGTCTTGCCGGACTTCGGGCTCGCGACGAGCAGCCCGCGCTGGCCCTTGCCGATCGGCGCGATGATGTCGATGATGCGACCGGTGAGGTTCTCCTCGGCCTTGATGTCGCGCTCGAGCACCATCGGCTCGTCGGGGAAGAGCGGCGTCAGGTTCTCGAACAGGATCTTGTTCTTCGAGGCTTCCGGCGGCTCGCCGTTGACCTTGTCGACCTTGACCAGCGCGAAGTAGCGCTCGCCGTCCTTCGGCGTGCGGATCTCGCCCTCGATCGTGTCGCCGGTGTGCAGGTTGAAGCGCCGGATCTGCGAGGGCGAGATGTAGATGTCGTCGGTGCCCGCGAGGTAGCTCGTGTCGGGCGAGCGCAGGAACCCGAAGCCGTCGGGCAGCACTTCGAGGACGCCGCCGCCGAAGATGCTCTCCCCCTTCTTCGCCTGCGCCTTGAGCATCGCGAAGATCAGGTCGTGCTTTCGCAGCCGGTTGGCGCCGTCGAGTTCCATCGCGTTCGCGAGGTCGACGAGTTCGGAGACGTGCTTGGCCTTGAGGTCGGACAGGTGCATGGACGGAATGGGGAGAGACGCGCGGTCGGCGCTCGGGGCGGGACGGCCGCGTTCGGGCGGCCTGGGACGACGGGATTCGGGGTCGGGAGGGCGCTTCACTTCGCTCGCCCCGGTCGGCCCGGGGGGCGGTGCGCCTCTCGGGCGCCGGTCAGGGTGCGGCCGGCGCCTGTGGTTCGAGGGGAGGGAAGGTAGCGGTGTTACAGGTTGCTGTCAAGGAACGCGGTGAGCTTGGCCTTCGCCAGCGCGCCGACGCTGTGCGCCTGCGGCTGCCCGTCGCGGTAGAGGATCACGGTCGGGATGCCCCGGACGCCGTATTTGGCGGGGGTGGCCGGGTTGGCGTCGATGTCGAGCTTCGCGACCTTGAGCTTGCCCTGGTACTCGCGCGCGACGTCGTCGAGCACCGGCGCGAACATCTTGCATGGGCCGCACCATTCGGCCCAGAAATCGACGAGCACCGGCTCGCCTGCGGCGAGCACGTCCTGTTCGAAGCTTGCGTCGGTGACGTGGTGGATCAGTTCGCTCATGAGATGCCTCGGAGGGGGGCTGGCGCTGGCGGCACGCCGGCGGCCGGGATCGGCAGGAAGGCGCCCACGGTAACGGTTGGGCGCGCCGCGCGCAAGTTCTGCGATGGGAAGTGGGGTCGGTCTGCTAGAATTCAAGCCCTGCGCGCCGTTCCGCCGCGCCCCGCTGCCCCGGACATGGCCTACGTCGTCACCGAGTCCTGCATCCGCTGCAAATATACCGACTGCGTCGACGTCTGCCCGGTCGACTGCTTTCGCGAAGGCCCGAATTTCCTCGTCATCGACCCGGACGAGTGCATCGACTGCACGCTGTGCGTCGCCGAATGTCCGGTCGAGGCGATCTACGCCGAGGACGACGTGCCCCCCGACCAGGAGGCGTTCAAGGCGATCAACGCGGAACTCTCGAAGAAGTGGAAGCCGATCATCGAGCGCAAGCCCGCGCTGCCGGACGTGGACGACTGGAAGGACGTCAAGGAGAAGAAGCACCTGCTCGACCGCGGCGGGGTTTGACCCGCCCGGGCGGCAAACCCTAGAATCGCGAACTTCGTCGCAGCCCGCCCCCGGTACCCGTTCCCTCGAACGGCCTGCCGTCACGAAACGAAGAATCCATGAACCGAGATCAAATCGTCCTCGCCCTGGCAGCCGCGCTGGTCGCGGGCAGCGCCGTGGCGCAAACCGCCGCCCCCGCGGGCGATGCCGCGAAGGGCCGCGAGAAGGTCCAGATGTGCCAGGGGTGCCACGGCATCGACGGCTGGCGGACCGCGTTTCCCGAGGTCTACGCCGTGCCGAAGATCGCCGGCCAGCATCCGGGCTACATCGTCGCGGCGCTCAAGGAGTACCAGGACGGCAGCAGGACGCACCCGTCGATGCGCGCGATCGCGGCCTCGCTCTCCGACCAGGACATGGCGAATCTCGCCGCGTACTACGCGCAGCACGGCCTGACGACGCAGGTGAAGTGATGACGACCACGCTCCGTTTCACCGCCCTCGCTGCCGCGTTCGCGTTCGCGGCCCCCGCGATGGCCGCCGATCTCGCGGCCGGCAAGCAGAAGGTGCAGGAAGTCTGCCAGGCCTGCCACGGCATGGACGGCCTCTCCGCGCAGTTCCCCGACTACCCGAAGCTCGCCGGGCAGCACCCCGACTATCTCGCGAAGGCGTTGCGCGACTACAAGTCCGGCGCCCGCAAGAACGCGGTGATGAGCGCGATGGCCGCGGGCCTGACGTCGAAGGACATCGACAACGTCACCGCCTACTTCGCCGCGCAGGCGGGTCCGCTGCACTCGCGCTACTGATCGGGGCTGTCGGCCGGTGGACGGGGCGCTGCGGCGCCCCGTTTCGTTCGTGGAGAAGGGGCGGGAGGCCGGGCGTTCTGCGCGCGACGCCGACCCGACGAACGCGACGCGCCTAGCGCCGGCGCTTCAGGCAATCGAGGTAGACCGTCGCATCGGGTCCGGTGCGCAGGCGCTGCGCCTGCCACATCGTCTCGCCCAGGCATTCGAGCACCGCGTGCAGTGCGTCGTGTTCGTCGCCGTGGGCCGCCACGAGCCGGTCGTACTCGGCGCGGATGCCGTGCGGCTGGTCGATCGCGAGCTGCTCGGCCACGGCGAGGTGCAGCGACAGGTGGAGGAAGGGATTGGTCGCGCCGCCCTCCGGCGCGAACTCGCGTTCGAGGTGACGCTCGCCGTCCTCGATCATCGCGTGGTATTCCGGGTGCATCGCGACGAGCGACGCGGCGGTGCGCTCGAGCGGCGAGAGCGGTTCGCCGGCGCGGAATTTCGCCCACGCGCCGATCAGGAACCGCCGGGCCTCGTCGCGCGTGGGCGCGAACATCAGCGCGAACGCCCGCGTCGCGCCCCCGCGCGGGCGGTCTTGGCCATCGGCTGGCGGCCTCGCGCGGACGGCGCGGGCGCGAGCGCCGACGGCGTGCGCGCCGGCTTCGCCGCGGACGCCGCGG
>DAOMBL010000154.1:0-7477 GCA_035427325.1 Casimicrobiaceae bacterium | reverse complement strand
GCATCGCGCAGTCGCGCTCGCCCAGCCAGACCGCGTTCTTGTGCTCGTCGGCGAGCACCTGGATCTCGATGTGCCGCGGCGTCGTCAGGAATTTCTCCATGTAGACGGTCGGGTTGCCGAACGCCGCCTGAGCCTCCGAGCGCGTGAGCGACACGGCGGAGACCAGCGCCGCCTCGGTGTGCACCACGCGCATCCCGCGTCCGCCGCCGCCCCCCGCCGCCTTCACGATCACCGGGTAGCCGATCGTGCGCGCGATCCGCACGACTTCCTTCGGGTCCTCCGGCAGCGCACCCTCCGAGCCGGGCACGCAGGGCACGCCGGCCTTGGTCATCGCGGCCTTGGCGCTCACCTTGTCGCCCATCAGGCGAATGGTGTCGGCGCGCGGGCCGATGAACACGAAGCCGGAGCGCTCGACCTTCTCGGCGAAGTCCGCGTTCTCCGAGAGGAACCCGTAGCCGGGGTGGATCGCCTGCGCGTCGGTCACCTCGGCCGCCGCGATGATCGCCGGAATGTTGAGGTAGCTCTGCGACGACGGCGGCGGGCCGATGCAGACCGACTCGTCCGCGAGCCGGACGTACTTCGCGTCGCGATCGGCCTCCGAGTGGACCACCACGGTCTTGATGCCGAGTTCCCGGCACGCGCGCTGCACACGCAGCGCGATCTCGCCGCGGTTGGCGATCAGCACCTTGTCGAAGAACTTGTCGGACTTGGGCGGGGGCACGGCGAGTGTCGGTCAGGCGGACCGGTCCGCGTGAACGCGGAGCGGTTCGGTCGGTGCCGGGGCCGGGAGCGGGGCACGAAGCATCGGACGCGCGACCCCGGGACGGCGTTTGCTCAGGCGATCACGAACAGAGGCTGCCCGAATTCGACCGGCTGGCCGTTCTCGACGAGGATCGCCTTCACGACCCCGGCCTTGTCCGACTCGATCTCGTTCATCAGCTTCATCGCCTCGACGATGCAGAGGGTGACGCCCTCCTTCACCGAGTCGCCGATCTCGACGAACGGCTTGGCGCCGGGAGAGCCCGATCGGTAGAAGGTACCCACCATCGGGCTCTTCACCAGATGGCCTTCGGGCGCGAGCGATGCGGGCGCCTCCGCATTGGGGACCGTCCCGGCCGGTGCCGCGGACTGACGCTCGATCGCGGGAGCGTGGGAGACCGGCGCTGGCGCCGTGACCGGAGCGGTCGGACGGCTGCGCGTGATGCGCACGCGCTCCTCGCCTTCCTGGATCTCGAGTTCCGCGATGCCCGAGGTCTCGACCAGGTCGATCAATGTCTTGAGCTTGCGCAGATCCATGGTGTCACCTCGCCGAGAAGGACACGGTGGCCGAGAACCTGGATGAGCGGCCCGTGCCGCGCGCGCGCGGGTGCTGGCTCGAAGGCGAATCGCCCGTGCGACCGCCTGCGAGGGTCGAACTCCATGAGGCGGCGAACATCCTGCGCCTGCCTTCCTACGGTCGAAAGGCGTGAAGTTTGCCGCAGATCGCGGCGAAATGTCCAGTCTTGGCGGAAGAAGCCCGATCGACCCGGCTCCGCTCCGAGACTTCGCGCCTCGAGGATGCTCGGACGGAGATCCCCGTGCGCAGGGTGCGGCGTGAAGGATCGGCTTCCGTCTCCCCGACGCATTCCGCGCATCGCGGGGATCGAACGGCGGCCTCCGGCCCGCCAAACGCGATCCTGTCAAACAGGATAGCGACAAATTGACCGACGATCAAAGAAGTTTGTTCAGGATGCCGGACAGTTGGGCTTCTTTCAGCATGCCGAGCTGCGTGTGCGCGACCCGTCCTTCCCGGTCCACGACGACGGTGAACGGCAGCGCCATCACCGTGTTCCCCAGCGTCTTCGACAACTCCATCGCGCCGTAACCGCCGATCAGCGCCGGGTAGTTGAGCTGAAGCTCCTGGGAGAATTGCTTGACTTTGTCGGGTTGATCGACGGCGATGCCGACAAATTGAACCCCTTTGCTGCCGAGTTCCTGCTGGAAGCGCATGAACATCGGCATTTCCTCGCGACACGGCGCGCACCACGTCGCCCAGAAGTTGACGACCAGCACCTTGCCTGTCCACTGGGCGAGCGCCTGTTCCTTTCCCTCCGGATCCGGCAGCGACATACCGACGAGCGCGCCTGCCGACTGGCCGACTGCCGAGGTGCCTCCGCGGAGCGTCGACCACGCGTACCAGACGCCGGCCGCAAGCGCGGCCAATGCGCAGGCGATCACGAGGACGCGCGATGCTTGTCTTGTCACAACGGCAATATCGCGAAAGTAAGTGGCCGCTCTTGGGCGTTAGTTGAAGTACGATTTTCGGCGCGGCTCTGCCTCCACCGGCGGCGTGGCCGCCCCTGCCGCCGCGGGCAGGACGAGCTGGAGGCTCTGGCGCTGCGGCGGATAGCACACCCCGGCATCGGCGCATCCCTGCGAGTCCGCGACCAGCGTGAGCCGGTCCCCGGGCTTCGCCGCGACGATCGGAAGGCGAATGACCGCGGGACCGCGGTAGATCGTCGAGGCGCCGAAGAACGCGTCCTCGTGGACTTTGCCTGGGGGCAGCACGGGAGTGCCGGCGCCGAGCGGCGCCGGCTGCACGGCGAACCGGAGCTTGTCGCGGTACAGGTAGTAGCCATCGGCCACGTCGTACCGGATCTCGATCGTGGCCGAGTCGAGCGCCCGTGCCGACAGCCGGAACGCTTCCTCGGCGGGCAGCAGCTTCGGGCCGGCGGCGAGTGCCGACGGCGCGAAGACCACGAACGCCAGCAGCGCCCGGCACCGACCGCGCATCAGCGGGCGCTCACTGCGTGCGCGTCCCGGCGTCGATCCAGTCGAGGTAATCCGGCAAGCCATCGATGATCGGGACCGCGACGATCTCCGGAAGTTCGTAGGGATGGCGTTCACGAATCGCCGCGCACAACCGGGGCCAGGCGTCGGCAGTCGTCTTGATGGCGAGCGCGACCTCGCTTGCCGTTTCGAGCTTTCCCTGCCAGTGATAGAGTGACTCCACCGGCGTGCCGACCTGCACGCAGGCTGCAAGCCTCGCCTCGACCAGCGCGCGCGCGAGATCGCGCGCGGCACCCCGGTCGGGAAGGCTCGTCAGCACCAGGATCGCCTCGGCCGGCAAGGAGCCCCCATGCGTTTTCTCGCCGCCGCGATTGTACTGAGTTTTCCCGTTCTCGATCTCCTGGCGACGACGCGCTTCGCTCGCTGGACCGGTCTGTCGGTCTGGATCTGGCTCGCGGTCGGACTCTGCGCCGGCCTCGCGCTCCTGCGCAACGAACGCGGTGCGTTCCACACCCGCACGGTCGCTGCGATGCACGGTGAGGCGTCGATCCTCCGCGACCTCCTCGACAGCGGACGCAAGGTGCTCGCCGGACTCCTGTTTCTGCTGCCGGGCATCGTGAGCGACCTGGCGGGACTTGGCCTCCTCCTCCTCCCGATCAACACCGGGCTGCGCACGCAGCCCGCGGGCCGTGGCGCAGCGATCGACGGCGTGTCCCGCCGGATCGACTGAACGCGCGGATCGAGGGCCGTGGCCCGCCCACCGCGGACGGGTTGTGGGTCGGCCGTCAGGCCGACGCATTTCGGCTGCATCGGCACAGACCCCGTCGGGCTGAAGCCCGACCCACAGCGAAGATGTCGCACCCCGTCGGGCTGAAGCCCGACCAATCGTCGGGCTGAAGCCCGACCAAACGTCGGGCTGAAGCCCGCCCAATCGTCGGGCTGAAGCCCGCCCAAACGTCGGGCTGAAGCCCGACCAAACGTCGGGCTAAAGCCCGACCTACTTCATGCGGTCGAGGATGGTCGGATGCGCCTTGCCCGCGCGGGCGTACGCCCACAGCATCATGGCGATGCCGGCGGCGATCATCGGCACGCTGAGCCACTGACCCATCGAGAACCCGAGCGCGAGCGTGCCCAGGAACGCGTCCGGCTCGCGCGCGTATTCGACGACGAAGCGCGCGATGCCGTAGCCCGCGAGGAAGAGGCCCGACACCGCGCCCATCGGCCTCGGCCGGTTTCCGAACGTCCACAGGATCGCGAACAGCAGCAGGCCCTCCAGCGCGAACTCGTAGAGCTGCGACGGGTGGCGCGGAAGCGCATCGACCTGCGGGAACACCATGCCCCAGCCGGCGGCGGTCGGGCGGCCCCACAGTTCGCCGTTGATGAAATTGCCCAGGCGCCCCGCCGCGAGCCCGAGCGGCACGAGCGGCGCGACGAAGTCGGTGACGTCGAGCCAGCGCTTGCCGCGACGCCGCGCGTAGAGCCAGAGCGCGACGAGCACGCCGAGGAGGCCGCCGTGGAAACTCATCCCGCCCTGCCACACCGCGAAGATCTCGAGCGGATGCGCGAGGTAGTCCATCGGCTTGTAGAAGAGCACGTAGCCCAGCCGGCCGCCGAGGATCACGCCGAACACGCCGTAGAACAGCATGTCGTCGACGTCCTGCGGCCGCCAGCCGGTCAGCAGGTTGCGCCTCGCACGCACGCGGCCGAGCACCAGGAAGGCCACGAAGCCGACCACGTACATGAGGCCGTACCAGCGCACCGCCAGCGGTCCCAGCTGGATCGCGATCGGATCGAATCCCGGGTGGACGATCGTCATCGGTTCGGAACGGGAATGGAAGCGGCGCGTGCCTCGCCGATGAACGCGCGCGTGAGCGGCGAGTCATCTGCGGCGCGCCACGCGAGCCCGGTTTCGACGTCGGGACTGCGCTCCGCCAGAGCGCGGTATACCACACCGTCGCGCCGGAGGCGCCCGAGCGAAGCCGGGACCAGCGACACGCCCATGCCGCCCGCGACGAGGCTCACGATGGTCTGCATCTGGATCGCCTCCTGTCCGACCTGAGGCGAGAACCCCGCCGACCGGCACAGCGCGACGATCGCGTCGTGCCAGCCGGGCGCCACCTCCCGCGGGAACAGGATGAACGACTCGCCCGCGAGCCGGCGCAGCGGCACCCGCGACGGCCAGCGCCGCCGTGCCGGAAGCGCGGCGATCAGCGGCTCGCGATGGAGCGGCACGTAGGCGAGCGCCTGCGGCAGCGGCCCGGCGACGAGGAAGCCGACGTCGAGGTCGCCCGCGACGAGCGCCGGCATCTGCACGTCGGACGTGGTCTCGCGCAGCGCGAGTCGCACGCCCGGCCGCCGCGCGCGGAAGGCGGGCACGATCCGGGGCAGCACGTTGTAGGACGCCGTGCTCACGAAGCCGATGGCGAGCGTTCCCGCCTCGCCGGCAGCGTACTGGCGCGCATTCTCGCGCAGCGCCTCGGCGTCGCGCAGGAGGCGGCGCGCCTCGGGCAGGAGCGCGGAGCCCGCGCGCGTCAACGCCACGCCTCGCGCGCCGCGGCGGAACAGTTCGACGCCGAGTTCCTCCTCGAACGCCCGGATCGCGCGCGAGAGCGGCGGCTGCGCAATGTGCAGCACCGCGGCAGCGCGTCCCACGTTCAGGGCCTCGCCGACCGCGACGAAATAGCGCAGGTGCCGCAGTTCCATCGGCTGCGAGCATACCCGAGGAGTATTGCTCGTGACAAACTATGTATTGGACGGTATCGCTCAACGCAGGCACACTGCGGACATTCCCATCGCGCAAGGTCAGGACGCGCGGTGCCGGCCCCATGACCCTCCCCTCGCCGACCGCCCGCGCGCTGCCCTACGGGGCGCTCGCGCTCACCTCCGCGCTTTGGGCGACGAGTTCGGTCGCCGCCCGCGGCCTCCTCGATTCGCTCGCGCCGGCGTGGCTCACCGCGCTGCGCTGGGTGCTCGGACTCGTGGCGCTCGCCCCGTTCGCCTGGCGCGACCGCCGCGCGATCGCCGACGCCCTCGCGCGCCATCCCCGCTCGTTCGCGGCGTTCGCGATCGTCGGCTTCGCCCCGCAGACTTACCTCACCTACCTGGGCCTGTCCGGCACCACCGCGATCAACCACGGCCTCCTCAATTCCGCGATCCCGGTGCTCGTCGTCGTGATCGCCGCCGCGCTGCACCGCAGGCGGCCGCGCGCGCTCGAGCTCGCCGGTCTCGCGCTGTCGCTGGCGGGCGTCCTCGTGATCATCGCTCGAGGCCGGGTCGCCACGCTCGCGGCACTCGATGTGAACGCGCACGACCTGCTGATCCTGGCCAGCATGAGCGTGTGGGCGTACTACACGGTGCGCCTCGCGCGCCGCGAGGACGATCTCCCGTTCGCTTCCTTCATGTTCGCCGCGGGACTCATCGGGCTCGCGATGATCGTTCCCGCGCTCGCCTACGAGGCCGCCACGCACCGCGTCACGATGCCGGGGCCGGGCGAATGGGCGGGCGTCGCCTACCTGAGCGTCCTGCCCACGCTGGTCGCGATGGCGCTGTTCGCCTACGGCGTGCGCCGCGCCGGACCGGTCCAGGCGGGCCTGTTCATCCATCTCGTTCCGGTGTTCGCCGCGCTCTTCGCCACGCTCCTGCTCGGCGAGACGCTGCACGCGTTCCACGCGGCCGGGTTCGCGATGGTCGCGTGCGGCGCGATCCTGGGGTGCCTGCGGCCCGAGCGCGACGCCGAACACGGCACGCGCATCGCCGCGACCCGCGGGCCGCACGCGTCCCGCGTGTAGCTCCGCCGTCCGCGGCGTAGAATCGCCGCGCCCGCCACCTTCCGCAACGCCTCCGGAGTCTCCCGATGGCACTCAATCGACGCTCCCGCCTGATCACCCACGGCATCGCCCGATCGCCGAACCGCGCGATGCTTCGCGCGGTCGGGTTCGACGACGACGACTTCGAGAAGCCGATCGTCGGCGTCGCCAACGGGCACTCGACGATGAACCCCTGCAACGCCGGGATCCAGCCGCTGGTCGACCGCGCGATCGCCGCGCTCGAGTCCGCCGGCGCGAAGCCGCAGGTGTTCGGCGTGCCGACCGTCACCGACGGCATCGGCATGGGCACCGAGGGGATGAAGTATTCACTCGTCTCGCGCGAGGTGATCGCCGACGCGATCGAGACCTCGGTGAACGGCCAGTGCATGGACGGCATGCTCGTCGTCGGCGGCTGCGACAAGAACATGCCGGCCGGCGCGATGGCGATGGCGCGCATGAACGTGCCCGGCATCTACGTGTACGCCGGCACGATCAAGCCCGGCGAGTGGAAGGGCCGCGCGCTCACCATCGTCTCCGCCTTCGAGGCGGTCGGCGCCTACACGGCCGGCACGATGTCGAAGGAGGACTACGACGGCGTCGAGCGCCACGCCTGCCCCTCGGTGGGCGCGTGCGGCGGCATGTACACGGCGAACACGATGAGTTCCTCGTTCGAGGCGCTCGGCATCTCGCTCCTCGGCAGCTCGCAGATGGCCTCGCCCGACGCCGAGAAGGCGGACTCCGCGGCCGCGTCCGCCAAGGTGCTGGTCGAGGCGATCCGGCGCGCCCTGAAGCCGCGCGACATCATCACGTGACGCTCGATCGAGAACGCGGTCGCGCTCGTGATGGCGACCGGCGGATCGAACAACGCGGTGCTGCACTACCTCGCGATCGCCGCGGCGGCC
>DAOMBL010000153.1:0-7516 GCA_035427325.1 Casimicrobiaceae bacterium | reverse complement strand
CGCGTGCCGTTCGTCGTCCGCGCGCCGGATGTCACGGCGGGTCGGTGCGGCGAGATGACGTCGCTCGCCGACCTCCTGCCGAGCTTCCTCGAGCTTTCCGCGCGGGGCGGTTCGGTGGTGGCGCCGGTCGATGCGCTCGACGGCAGGAGCCTGTCGGGCCTGCTCGCCGGAAGACGCTCCGACGACGCGCGCGAAGCCGTGTCCGAGTACTCGTCGGAAGGGGTCGTCGCGCCTTCGCGCATGGTCCGGATCGGGAACTGGAAATACATCTACACCAGGGGCCTGCCGCCCAGGCTGTTCGACCTCGCCCGCGACCCTCTCGAACTCGTCGACCGCGCCGGGGATCCGGCGGTGACGGACATCGAGTCGGCGCTGCGCGCGCGCCTGCTCAGGGATTGGGATCCGGACGAGGTCGATGCGCGCGCGCGCGCGAGCCAGCGCCGCCGGCTCTTCCTGCGCGAACTCGCGCTCGCGTCCGGCGCGTTTCCGGATTGGACCTACGAGGCGCGTACCGGCGACGCCGGGCGGTTCGTGCGCCCCGCGACCGCGACCGGCGCCGTGGGCGCGAAGCCGCGCGCCCGATTTCCCTACGTCGACCCCACGCCGCCGGACCGGCCATCGAGTTGAGGGGATGCCCGGCGACCACAGGATCGACGAGTGTTTCACCACGAGGAGGTTGCGATGGACAGTCGAGAGACCAAAGGACCGGCGAAGCCGTCGCGACGCCGGGTGATCGCCCAGGGCGCAGCGATCGGCGCGGCCGCCGTCGGCGCGCCGTGGGTCGCGCGCTTCGCGCACGCGCAAGCCGCGGACCTCGGCCCGTGGCAGGCGGCCAAGGTGAACTGGCGGCAGGCGGAGGGCGCCGAGATCACGGTGGCGGTCATCCCCGCCTCGTACTTCGACAACCTGATCGCGATCGCGCCGCAGTTCGAGGCGCTCACCGGCGTGAAAGTGCGCTTCGAGAAGGTGCCTCCGGGGCAGATCCGGCAGAAGGCGATGCTCGACCTGTCCTCGAAGACGGCGACCTACGCGACGTCCGCGACGGACCCGATGTACTACCCGCTCTACGTCGCCAACAAGTGGGTGGATCCGCTCGATCGCTACCTCGGCGATCCGGCGCTCACGGACGCCGCGTGGTTCAACTACGGCGACATCCTCAAGGCGTGGCGCGACGCGGCCTCCATCGACGGCAAGCCCTACGGCATCCCCTACGACGGCGAGGTGACCGTGCAGGTGTACCGCAAGGACCTCTACGACGCGAAGGGATTGAAGGCCGCCGACAGCTTCGACGATTTCCTGAAGAACGCGGCCGCGCTCAACGATCCGGCGAATCGCGTCAGCGGGATGGCGCTGCGCGGTTTCGCGGGCGCGGGCCAGAACATGTACATCTACCCTTCGATCTTCCGCGGGTTCGGCGGCCAGTGGTTCGCCGGCAACG
Source organism: Casimicrobiaceae bacterium (assembly GCA_035427325.1). Taxonomy (GTDB): domain Bacteria; phylum Pseudomonadota; class Gammaproteobacteria; order Burkholderiales; family Casimicrobiaceae; genus VBCG01. The sequence goes on along the minus strand of DAOMBL010000153.1, from coordinate 6,078 downwards.
CGATCAAGGTCAACTCGCCGCAGGCGGTGGACGCTCTCGTGTGGTATGTCGACGGCCTGACGAAGTACGCGCCTCCGGCCGTGCGCAACTGGAACTGGCCCGACATCGCCGATGCCTTCTCCCAGGGCACGCTCGGCGCATACATCGACGCGCACTCGTCGGCCGCCGTGCTCAACAATCCCGAGAAGTCCAAGGTGATCGGCAAGATCGGCTTCGCGCGCTGGCCCAAGGGGCCGGCCGGCAAGCGCGTGACCTCGATCTGGAACTGGGGCTTCCCGATCAACGCCGCGCTGCCGGAGAAGGCGAAGAAGGCGACGTGGCTGTTCATCTCCTGGGCGGCCTCGACCGAGGCGCAGGCGCGGACCTCGTGGAAGTTCGCGGGGCCGGCCAAGCGTTCCGGCGTCAACCGCACGTCGCTCTGGCGTTCGCCGGAGTTCGGCGGAGCCATGAAGGACGCCGGGTCGAACTTCGTCCAGGCGGCGCTGGATTCGCTTGAGCAGGATACGGACGTCGACTGGCGGCCGCGCGTCCCCCAGTGGCCCGCGATCGGCGACACCATGGCCACGGCGGTCCAGGCCGCGCTCGTCGGCCAGAAGAAGCCGAAGGAGGCGCTCGACGAGGCGCAGGCGCGCATCGAGCAGATCATGAAGGCGTGATGCGTCGGCAATCGTGCGGTTGGACGTGACCCGCACCTCGACCGCGGGTACGAGTTCGGCCGGCGCGGAGCGTCGCTTCGCGCTGGCCCTCTTCGCGCCCGCCTTGCTCGTGCTCGTGCTGACGACGACGGCGCCGCTGGTCTATCTCGTCTGGACGAGTCTCATGCGCATCGACCTCTCGATGCCGTGGCTCTCCGGCTTCGCGGGGCTCGGCAACTACGTCCAGATGGGATCCGACCCCCGATTCTGGAACTCGCTCGTCCTCACCGCCGTCTACACGGCGTCGACCGTGGCGCTGCAGGTCGTCATCGGACTCTCGCTCGCGCTTCTCGTTCTCAGCATTCCGGCGGGACAGGCGGTGCTGCGCGTCGCGGCGATCCTTCCCATCGTGCTCGCCCCGGTCGTGGTCGGGCTCTTCTGGCGGACGCTGGTGCTGGCGCCCGACGTCGGGCTCGTGGATCTCGCGTCGCGGGCGCTCGGGTTCGAGAGCCGCAACTGGCTCGGCGATCCGCAGCTCGCCCTGGTATCGGTCATCGCGATCCACACCTGGCAGTGGACGCCGTTCGCGTTCCTCGTGATTCTCGCGAGCCTCGCGGCGCTGCCCCCGGACGTCTTCGAGGCCGCCCGGATCGACCGCGCGAACGCCTGGCAGCGCTTCCGGCACATCACGCTGCCCCTGATCCGTCCCGCCATCGTGATCGTCGTGATCATGCGGACGATGACCGCACTCTCCGCGTTCGCGGCGATCTTCGCCGCGACGGGCGGTGGTCCGGGCACGGCGACCGAGATCCTCAACCTCTACGCGTACCGCACCTCGTTCTCGGAACTCAACCTGGGCTACGGGTCGGCGCTCGCCGTGGTGCTGCTCGGGATCACGTCGGCAGTCTCGCTCCTCATGTTCCGGCTGAGGCGCGCGCGATGACGCGGCGACGTCCCGGCTCCTTCCTGCTCCTGGCGCTCGCCTGCGCCTTCATGGCCGTGTGGGCGGTCCCGGTGCTGTGGGGGCTCCTCACCTCGTTCAAGACCGAACGTGACGTGCTCGCCTATCCGCCGCTGGTCGTGTTCGAGCCGACGCTCGCGAACTACCGCGACGTGCTGTTCGGTCCTTCGAGCATCCTGCCCAATCTCGCCTCCAGCCTGATCGTGGCGGGTTCCGCGACCCTGGTCACGATGGCGCTCGCGATTCCCGCCGCATACGCGCTCGCGCGGCTCGCCCTGCCGGCGAAGCGCGCAAGCGGCTTCTATGTGCTCGCGACGCAGATGCTTCCGCCGGTCGGCCTCATCATTCCCTACTACCTGATGCTGCAGAAGGTCTCCGGCCTCGACACTTATGGCGGCCTCGTCGCGATCTACATCACGTTCGCGCTTCCCTTCGCCGTCTGGCTGATGGTCTCCTACTTCGAGGACATCCCGCAGGAGATGGAGGAGGCCGCGCTGCTCGACCGCGCGGGCCGGCTGCGCACGCTCTGGTACGTGATTCTGCCGCAGGTGCGCGGCGGCATCGCGGTCACGACGATCTTCGTGTTCCTGAACGCGTGGAACGAGTTCCTCTTCGCGGTCGTGCGCGGCGGCAACCGCGTGCGGACCGTGACGGTCGCGATGTTCAATTTCCTCTCGGTCGAGCAGACGCAGTGGGCGCGCCTCGCGGCCGGGGCGATGCTCGCGATGGCGCCCGTAATCGTGCTCGGCCTGGCGGCCCAGCGTCACATCGTGAAGGGGCTCACGGTCGGTGCGGTCAAGGGCGGAGGACGGCGATGAGCGGCACCGGTCATGTGACCCTCGAGGGAATCGTCAAGCGGCACGGTGCGTTCACCGCGCTGCACGGCATCGACCTCGAGATCAGGCCCGGGGAGTTCTTCGCGCTCCTCGGGCCGTCCGGCTCGGGAAAGACGACCACGCTGCGCATCCTGGCGGGCCTCGAGACCGCGGACGAGGGCCGGGTGGTCGTGGACGGCGAGGACGTCACGGGACGCGAACCCGGCGAGCGCGATGTCGCGATGGTGTTCCAGAGCTACGCCCTGTACCCCCACATGACGGTGGCCGAGAACATTGCCTTTCCCTTGAGGATGGTGGGCGCGCCCCGGATCGAGATCGCGTCCGCGGTCCGGGACGCCGCCGCGAAGGTGCGCATCGATCACCTGCTCGACCGGCGCCCCGGACAGCTTTCCGGCGGGCAGCAGCAGCGGTGCGCGCTCGCGCGTGCGATCGTCCGCAAGCCGCGGCTGTTCCTGCTCGACGAGCCGCTGTCCAATCTCGACGCGAAGCTGCGCATCGAGACGCGCGCCGAGCTGCGCAAGCTGCAGCGCGCGCTCGGCGCGACGACCGTGTACGTGACGCACGACCAGGAGGAGGCGATGACGATCGCCGACCGGCTGGCCGTCTTCATGGAGGGGCGGATCGTGCAGGTCGGGGCGCCTGACGAGGTGTTCGCCCGACCCGCGTCGGCGGCAGTCGCCGGGTTCCTGGGCAATCCTGCGATGAATCTGGTGCCTGGCCGCGTGGCGGGTGGCGCGATCGAAGTGGAGGGCTACGTCGTGCGCCCTCCGGGCGATCCGGGAGCCGACGGAGAGGTGACCGTCGGCGTGCGGCCCGGAGCGCTTCGCTTCTCCGATTCGGGCATTCCGGGGCGCGTGTACCTGGTCGAGGATCTCGGGGAGACCACGATCGTCGATGTGGAGGTCGGCGATCGACTGGTCAAGGTGCGTTCCGAAGGACGGCCCCTGGTCCGGGAGGGCGACGCCGTCCGGCTGACGTTCCCGCTCGACGCGATCCACCTTTTCGATCGCCGGTCCGGACAGCGGCGTTAGCCGGGGGATGAAACGGGACGGCGGGTCGGCCCGCTGGTTCCGGCATTGTGGGTATAGTGAACGCTTTGCCGGGCGATCCGCGATGTCCGACGCCAGAATTTCGAAGCACATCCGCCTCACCTCGCACCCGGCCGAGGGCGCCTTCGGCGCGCTGCCGATCCGCTGGGGGCGCGCCGACCCCAAGGAGCGCGGGCCGGTCGTGGGCAGCACGGCGAACCGCAGCCAGCGCAACGTCATCGGCACGCACAGCGGCAGCTACGGCGTGTACCGCGCGCTCGCCGTCGCCGCCGGCGCGCTGATGCGCGGGCACAGGCCCGATCTCACCAACACCGCGCCCACCGATCCGATCGGGCCGTACCCGCAGTGGGGCGATCCGGCGAAGATCGTGTCGATCGACCCGTTCGGCGCGATCGTCGCCGAGGTGTTCGCGGGCGAGATCGCCGCCGGCTACGACATCCGGCCGACGATCGCCGTCACCAAGGCGCACATCGACCTGCCGGAGGTGCATGCCGCGATGGCGGCGGGGCGCCTCGCCGCCGACGGCCGCATCCTGCTCGCGAACGGGTCGGCGGTCGTGACCAAGGCGGCGATCGAGCCGGTGTGGTGGTTGCCGGGCGTCGCTGCGCGCTTCGACGTGGATGAAGCGGACCTTCGCCGGGTGCTGTTCGAGGAGACGGGCGGCATGTACCCGGAACTCGTCACGCGGGGCGACCTCGAGGTGTTCCTGCCGCCGATCGGCGGGCAGACCGCGTACGTGTTCGGCGATCCGAAGCGTCTCGCCGATCCATCCGTCACGCTCACCGCGCGCGTGCACGACGAGTGCAACGGCTCGGACGTGTTCGGCTCCGACATCTGCACCTGCCGGCCCTACCTCACGCACGCGATCGAGGAGTGCATCCGCGGCGCCCAGGCCGGTGGCGTGGGCCTGGTCGTCTACTGCCGCAAGGAAGGCCGGGCGCTGGGCGAGGTGACGAAGTTCCTCGTCTACAACGCGCGCAAGCGACAGGAGGGCGGCGACTCGGCGTCGAACTACTTCCTGCGCACCGAATGCGTCGCCGGCGTTCAGGACATGCGCTTCCAGGAGCTGATGCCCGACGTGCTGCACTGGTTCGGCATCCGCCGGATCCACCGTCTGGTCTCGATGAGCAACATGAAGTTCGACGCGATCGTCGACGGCGGCATCGAGGTCGGCGAGCGCATCCCGATCCCCGACGAACTCATCCCGTCCGACGCGCGGGTCGAGATGGACGCGAAGATGGCGGCCGGCTACTTCACCGAGGGCGCGAAACCCGACGAGGCGCGCCTCAAGGCGACGAAGGGCCGGGAGCTGTGATCGCGCCGACGCGCGCGGGCGAGGTTCCGCCCGCGGAGGCCGCGCCGCGATCGCCGGACGCCCGGGAACGCTCTCCGGCATCGGTGCTGCTGCAACCGGCGACCATCCGCGAGCGCTGCGCGAACATCCTCTCCGCCGCCGACGCGGGCCGGACGCGAGGATTCGCCGTCGACCGCGCGAAGCTCGACGCATGCGCCGCGTTCGTCGCCGAGGTGACGCGACGCCGCTATCCCTCGCTCGACATTCCGTACCACAGCCGCTGGCGCCACTTCGAGGCGGGCGGTGTCGACCGTGCCGGAGCGCTCGACCGCGCGCTGGAGGGCCGCAGCGCGACCGAGGCGGCCGCGTCGCGCATCGACCTCACCATCGCGAGCGTGCTGCTCGATGCGGGGGCGGGCGCGCGCTGGTCGTATCTCGAACCGCAGACGGGGGGACGCTACGCACGCTCGGAGGGCCTCGGCGTCGCGAGCTTTCGCGCATTCCTCGCCGGGACGTTCTCGGCGTCGCGCGGCGACCCGGCGCGCGCCGACGCCCGCGCGCTCGGAGAGGTCGACGAGGGTGCGCTCGCGCAGGTCTTCCAGGTATCCGGGAGCAATCCGCTCGTCGGCCTGGCGGGACGTGCCGCGCTCCTCCGGCGACTCGCTGCGGTCGACGACCGTCCGTCGACGCCGTTCCTGCCGCTCGTCGCGCGGGGCGGCGACGTTTCCGCCGGGGAGCTCCTCGAGGTGCTGCTCGCGCGCTTCGGCGCGATCTGGCCGAACGGATTCGCGCTCCACGGAGTGGCGCTCGGCGACACCTGGCGACATCCGTGCGCCGGCGGAACGGGGCCGGGCGAGGGTTTCGTTCCGTTTCGCAAGCTGTCGCAGTGGCTCGCCTATTCGCTCTTCGAGCCGTTCGAACGGGCGGGCCTGCGCATCGTCGATCGCGACGTCCTGACCGCGCTGCCCGAGTATCGCAACGGCGGACTCCTCATCGACAGCGGCGTCCTGCGGCTCATCGATCCGGCGGCGGCCACGCGGAGGCACGCGGTCGGCAGCGAGCTCGTCGTCGAGTGGCGGGCGCTGACGGTCGCGCTCGTCGACGAACTCGCGCCGCGGATCCGCTCGAAACTCGGCCGGCCCGACCTGCCGCTCGCCTGCATCCTGGAAGGCGGCACCTGGGCGGCCGGTCGCGAGACGGCCGCGAGGCTTCGAGGCGGCGAGCCGCCGCTCGCGATCGACAGCGACGGCACCGTGTTCTGACCCCGGTGTCCGGCATCGCTCGGAGATCGTAAACTGCGCGT
>DAOMBL010000152.1:0-7526 GCA_035427325.1 Casimicrobiaceae bacterium | reverse complement strand
CGGGCTTGTGGTCGAGGTGGACGTGGATGATCTGTAAGTCCATCCCTTTCTCGTGCAGCACGATGCGGCAGCGTTGCGAGAACGGGTCGGTGGTCCCGGAATAGAGGGTCATCATGACGGGTGGCTCTCCCTGGAGCGGGGCCGCGGGCGCGTCTTCGCGCGCCCGGCGCCCGGGATCGGTCGCCGTGCCGCCGCGGCGCGGCGGCCGGTCAGTGCACGTCCTTCCAGTACTCGCGCTTCAGCCAGTAGGCGAAGAAGAACAGGACGCCGAGGAACATCAGCACGACGATCCCCAGCGTGATCCGCTTGTTGCGCGAGGGGTCGCCCATGTACTCGAGGTAGTTCACGAGGTCCGCGACCATCGTACGGTACTCGACCGCGGTCATCGACCCCGGCGCGTCGACCGCCACCGTCCGAACGGCGAACTTGCCGTTCGGCACGGGCTCGACCAGCGCGAGCGCCTTGGTCGCGATCGCCGCGGCGACGGCCTTCTCGTGGTCGTCGAACTCGGCGGTCACCAGCTTGTTCTGGCCGGAGTAGGTCCACAGCACGTGCGGCATGCCGACGTTGGGGAAGACCAGGTTGTTCCAGCCCGTCGGCGCGCCGGCGTCGCGATAGAAGCCGAGGAAGTAGTTGTAGAGCCAGTCGCGGCCGCGCACCCGGGCCTCGACCGAGAGATCGGGCGGCGGCGCGCCGAACCACGCCTTCGCGTCGGCGGGTCGCATCGCCACGTTCATCACGTCGCCGATCTTCGCATCGCCCAGGATCAGGTTGTCGCGGATCTGGTCCTCGGTGAGACCGAGGTCGGTCAGCCGGTTGTAGCGCATGTACTTCGCGCTGTGGCAGTTGAGGCAGTAGTTGACGAAGGTTCGCGCGCCGCGCTGCAGCGAGGCATCGTCGAGGCGGTTGGTCGGCGCGCGCTCCATGCGGAGGTCGGCTCCACCGGAGGCCGTCGCCGGCGAGACGAACGCGAGCGCCGCGGCGGCGAGGAGCGCCGCGGCCGCGGCGCGCATGTTCTGGGTCGTCATCGGCTTCACCCCGTCACCCGCGTCGGCTCGGGCTTGCACTTGTCGATCTTCGTGTACCAGGGCATCAGCAGGAAGAAGGCGAAGTAGAGCGCGGTGAAGACGCGCGCCACCAGCGTCGCGCGGTCCCCGCCGCCGATGATCGGCACGCCGTCGCCGAACTGGCCCCACACGGTCACCGGGACGACACCGAGGTAGCCCAGGACGAGGAAGCTCACGACGAAGATCGCGACCCAGGTCTTGTAGAGCGTGCCGCGGTAGCGGATCGAGCGCACGGGCCCGCGATCGAGCCAGGGCAGCGCGAAGAAGATGAGCACCGCGAGACCCATCACGATCACGCCCCAGACCTGCGTTCCGAAGAACGACGGCACGGCGCGCAGCATCGCGTAGTACGGCGTGAAGTACCAGACCGGCGCGATGTGCTCCGGCGTCTTCAGCGGATCCGCCGGGATGAAGTTGTTCGCCTCGATGAAGTAGCCGCCCATCTCGGGCATGAAGAACATGATGACCGAGAACACCGCGAGGAACACGATCACGCCGACGATGTCCTTGATCGTGTAGTAGGGGTGCGAATAGATCCCGTCGAGCGGCAGCCCGGTCTTCGGGTCCTTCGGCTGGTGCTTGACGTCGACGCCGTCCGGGTTGTTCGACCCGGTCTCGTGGAGCGCCATCAGGTGCGCGGCGACGAGTCCGAGCAGCACGAGCGGCAGCGCGATCACGTGGAACGCGAAGAACCGGTTGAGCGTGATGTCCGAGATCGTGTAGTCGCCGCGGATCCACACCGCGAGATCCTCGCCGATCAGCGGGACCGAGCTGAACAGGTTCACGATCACCTGCGCGCCCCAGTAGGACATCTGGCCCCAGGGGAGCAGGTAGCCGAAGAACGCCTCGGCCATCAGCGAGAGATAGATCAGGCAGCCGAAGATCCAGGTCAGCTCGCGCGGGCTGCGGTAGCTGCCGTAGATCAGCCCGCGGTACATGTGCAGGTAGACGACGATGAAGAACATCGACGCGCCCGTCGTGTGCATGTACCGGATGAGCCAGCCCCACGACACGTCCCGCATGATGTACTCGACCGACTCGAACGCCTTCTGCGCGTCGGGCTTGTAGTTCATCGTGAGGAAGATGCCGGTCACGATCTGCAGGACCAGCACGAAGGCGGCGAGCGAGCCGAAGTAGTACCAGAAGTTGAAGTTCTTCGGCGCGATGTACTTGCCCCACTGCGATTCCCAGAGCGCGGTGAGGGGGAAACGTGCGTCGATCCAGGCGAGCATTTTCTGCATGGCGTCCTCGCGGTCAGGCCTTGTCGTCGCCGATCAGCACCCGCGTGTCGGACAGGTACTTGTGCGGAGGGACGACGAGGTTGAGCGGCGCGGGCATGCCCTTGTAGACCCGGCCGGCGAGGTCGAACTTCGACTGGTGGCAGGGGCAGAAGAAGCCGCCGAGCCAGTCCGCACCGAGGTCGGCGGGCGCGACGTCCTTGCGGTAGGTCGGCGAACACCCGAGGTGCGTGCAGATCCCGACCGCGATCCACAGCGGCGGCTTGATCGCACGGCTCTCGTTCTTCGCGTAGGCCGGCTGCTGGTCCTGGTTCGAATTCGGATCGGCGAGGCGGTCGGTGAGTTTCGGCAGCGTCGCGAGCATGTCCGGCGTGCGCGAGACGAGCCAGCACACCTTGCCGCGCCACTCGACGTCGATCTTCTGGCCGGGCTCGATCTTCGAGATGTCGACCTCGACCGGGGCGCCCGCGGCCTTCGCGCGTTCGCTCGGGAAGAACGACATCACGAACGGGACGGCGGCGGCCACCGCCCCCGCACCGCCGACGACGCCCGTCGCGCCGATCAGGAAACGGCGCTTCCCCTTGTCCACCAGTGCTTCGTCCATGATCGCCTTGCGCGGAGGATGCTTCTCGAAGAGTCCGGGGCGTTGCACCGACCTGCCTGGAACCCTGTCCCGCTGCGCCGTTGCGCGCGGGTGCCCCTGGTGACCCGCAAAAACCCGCCGATTATACGGGATCTGCCGGGTCCGCCGGAAGCGTTGGGCGAAAAGCGCTTGCGGATCAAGCGTTTGTCTGCCTAATCCCGATCGGAGGGGCCCTCCCGGCACTCCTCCGCGGCGCTATACTGGAAGTTTCGCGCTCCCGGAACGAGACGTTGCTTCGACGCTTCTGGCTCCTGTTCGCCCAGGCCTGCACGCTGTGCGTCGCCGGGTTGTTCGTCGTGGCGACGCTGCGTCCCGACCTCCTGCCTCGGCATGCGACCGGCGTCGGACCCGTCGTCCTCAAGGAGGAGGCGGCCGCCCCGGTCGCGGGAGCGGCGCGCGCGACCCCGCACGCGACCATGGCGATCGCGGCGCGCAAGGCCACCCCCGCCGTCGTCAGCATCAAGACGAGCAAGGAGACGCGCGCGCGGGTCGATCCGCTCTTCGACGACGAACTCCTGCGGCGGTTCTTTCCCGAGCTCGCACAGCGCGCGAGCCCCCGGAAACTCACTTCGCTCGGTTCCGGCGTGATCGTCTCGCCGGACGGCTATGTCCTCACCAACCACCACGTGATCTCGGGCGCCGACGACATCCAGCTCGCGCTCGCGGACGGGCGATCGCTGTCCGCGCGCGTCGTCGGGACCGATCCGGAGAGCGACCTCGCGGTGCTGAAGGCGGGCGCGAACGGACTGCCGTCGATCACGTTCGGCTCGCTCGACCACGTCGAGGTCGGCGACCCGGTCCTCGCGATCGGCAACGCCTTCGGCTTCGGGCACACCGTCACGTCGGGCATCGTCTCGGCGCTCGGCCGGACCGCGCTGAACCTCAACCGATTCGAGGATTTCATCCAGACCGACGCGCCGATCAACCCGGGCAATTCGGGCGGCGCGCTGGTCGACGCGAACGGCAACCTGATCGGCATCAACAGCGCGATCTTCTCGCCGTCGGGCGGGTCGCTCGGCATCGCGTTCGCGATTCCCGTCACGCTCGCGCGATCGGTGTTCGAGCAGATCGTCCGCGACGGCGAGGTCACGCGTGGATGGCTCGGCGTCGAACCGCAGGATCTCGACCCGGAGCTGCAGCGTTCGCTCGCGCTCGATCGCAGCGAAGGGGTGGTCGTCCGGTCGCTCGTCCGCGACGGGCCGGCCGACAAGGCTGGGCTGCGGCCACTCGACGTCGTCGTCGAGATCGACGGAAAACCGACGCGCGATACGGCCACGCTCCTGGCGCGCATCGCCGAACTGAAGCCGGGGTCGAGCACGAAGGTCGTGGTCCTGCGCGCGAAGGCGCCGGTCAGCCTCGTCGTCGTGATCGGCAAGCGGCCGAAGGTCACGTCCTGACCCGGCGGCGGCCCGGCCCCGGTCGCCGGCCGCCGAGAGCGGCTACGCCGCCTCGTCGCCGACAGGCACCGGGCCGGTGCCGATGAACCGCGCCAGCACGAGGCCCAGCTCGAAGAGCACCCACAGCGGTATCGCGAGCATGAGCTGCGACACGACGTCGGGAGGCGTGAAGATCGCGCCGATCACGAACGCGCCGACGATCACGTAGGGGCGGGCCGCCCGGAGCTTCTCCAGCGACACCACGCGCAGGCGCACGAGCACGATGACGACGACCGGCGTCTCGAAGGTGAGGCCGAACGCGATGAACATCGTCAGGACGAACGACAGGTACTTGTCGATGTCGGTCATCATCTGCACGCCCGCGGGCGCGTAGCCCGCGAAGAAGCCGAACGCGACCGGGAAGACGAAGAAGTACGCGAACGCCATTCCCACCGCGAAGAACACCACCGACGACACGATCACGGGCAGCGCGAGGCGCTTCTCGTGCTGGTAGAGGCCGGGCGCGACGAACGCCCACGCCTGCCACAGCACGTAGGGCAGCGCGAGGACGAACGCGGCCATCGCGGTCACCTTGAGCGGCACGAGGAAGGTGCCGGTGACGTCGGTCGCGATCATCGTCGACCCCTGCGGGAGCACGGCGAGGAGCGGCCGGGCGAGCAACGCGTAGATGTCCTTCGCCCAGGGAAACAGCGCCAGCATCACGACGACGACCGCGATGATCGCCCGGAGCAACCGGTCGCGCAGCTCGACCAGGTGCGAGATGAAGGTCTCCTGCGGCGCGGTGTCGGCGGGCTCGCTCAACCTGCGCGGGGCCGGTCGGCGGCGGGGGTTCGGACGCCGGCGTCGAAGCGGCGGCCGGCGCCCCGCCCGCGGCATGGAGCTGCTGCTCGACGGCGCGCACGCCGCCTTCGAGATCCCGCGCGGCGGTCGAGACGGATTGCTCGAGGTCGCGCGCGGCCGACTTCACCTCCTGCTGCACCTTCCGGAGTTCCTCGAGTTCCATCTCGCGGCTGATGTCCGACTTCACCTCGTTCACGTAGCGTTGCAGCCGGCCGAAGAGGTGGCCGAGCGTGCGAGCGGCTTTCGGCAGCCGCTCGGGGCCGAGCACGATCAGCGCCACGACGGCGATGACGACGATTTCCGAGAAGCCGATGTCGAACATGGCGGAGCCGCGCCCGCGGCGCGGCGCCGGGCGCGAGTCGTCGCGCTGAGGCTACGACCGGGTCGTCGTTTCCTTGCGGACCTCGCCTTCGAGGGTCTGTCCACCGATCTTCGGCGGGTTGGCCGCGTCGGCGGCCGCCGATTTCGTCGCGTTCGCGTCGTCCTCGGCGCCCTTCATCCCTTCCTTGAAGCCCTTGACCGCGCCGCCCAGGTCCTGCCCGATGTTGCGAAGCTTCTTCGTGCCGAAGATCAGCACGACGACCAGGAGCACGATCAACCAATGCCAGATCGAGAGACCGCCCATGTCCTTCTCCTTACGGTTCCTTGCGCGGGAGCATCCGGCCCAGCGGATCCGGACCTCCGATCACGTGCAGGTGAATGTGCTGCACTTCCTGGTTGCCGACGCGTCCGGTGTTGACGATCACCCGGAACCCGTCGGTCGCGCCCTGCGCCCTCGCGATCGAGGGCGCGAGCGCCAGCATCCGGCCCAGCAGCGCCTCGTCGGCGGGCGCGGCATCGTACAGCGTCGCGATGTGCTTCTTCGGGATCACGAGCACATGCGCCGGCGCCTGAGGCCGGATGTCGTGGAACGCCATCACCTCGCCGTCCTCGTGCGCTTTCCGGCAGGGAATCTTGCCGGCGACGATCTTGCAGAAAATGCAGCTCGGGTCGTCCATGGATCAGCGTGGTCGGTTCGCCGCGGTGCGCGCGGCTTCGATGGCGTCGTGGAGCCCTTCCGGATCGGCGCTCCCGATCATGACCGCCCGCTCGGAGGCGAGTTCCAGCCGGACGGCCCGGCGGCCGCCGACATTGTATAGCCAACCGGCCGGCGTCAGATGGACGCCCCATCCCCACCAGACCCGCGTTCGGACGACTTCGGCCCTCCGGATGTCGGCAATCTCGACCGTCTTGCGCAGGAGGCCGATTCCCATCACCGCGCGCACCGTGACGGCGTCGACGCGCACGCGCATCCACCCCACCAGCAGGAACCCGCCCGCGAGCACGCCATAGAGCGCCCAGGGAAGCCAGGCCACCGCCTGGCGCGTCGCGGGCGACACGATGAACGCCAGCGCGAGGCCCGCGGCGGCGAAGCCCAGCAGCGTGCCCACCGCCATCAGGATTCCGAACTGGGTACGCTCGTAGGGCACGCGCCGTGCGTCGCGCGCGGCGTCAGCGCCGCGACGCCTTCTCGTCGTGGCCGGAGCGCCCTTCGCGGCGCTCGAGTTCCGCCAGCACGTCGCCGGGCGAGAGACCGTGATCCGCGAGCAGCACGAGGCAGTGGAACCAGAGATCCGCCATCTCCGAGGCGACGCGCTCCGGAATGCCGTCCTTCGACGCCATCACCGTCTCGGTCGCTTCCTCGCCGACCTTCTTCAGGATCGCGTCGCGCCCCCTCGAGAAGAGGCTCGCCACGTAGGACGACGACGGATCGGCGCCCCGGCGCGAGGCGATCGTCGCCGCGAGCCGGGCGAGGACGTCCGCATGCGTGTCCTCAATCGCCATAGATCGCCTTCGGATCGCGCAGCACGGGTTCGTCGATGCGCCACGCGCCGGCTTCGAGCACGTGGTGGAAGCACCGGGCGCGCCCGGTGTGGCAGGCGATGCCGCCCGCCTGTTCGACGACGAGGAGGATCGCGTCCTCGTCGCAGTCGAGGCGAATCTCGAGCACGCGCTGCACGTGCCCGGAGGACTCGCCCTTCCGCCAGAGGCGCGCCCGGGAGCGCGACCAGTAGTGCGCCTCGCGCGTCGCCGCCGTGCGCTCGAGCGCCTCGCGGTTCGTCCACGCGAGCGTCAGCACCCGCCCGGTCGTCCGATCCTGCGAGATCGCGGGAACGAGGCCGTCGGCGTTCCAGCGCACGCTGTCGAGGAAGGTCATCGGCGAATCGTCAGGCAGGCGGTCCGCGCGTCATCGTACCTCGATCACCGCGGCGCGCATCGCCGCCTTCGCCTGCCCGATCGTGAACTCCCCGTAGTGGAAGATCGACGCCGCAAGCACGGCGTCGGCGCCGCCGATCGTCAG
>DAOMBL010000151.1:0-7618 GCA_035427325.1 Casimicrobiaceae bacterium | reverse complement strand
TGACGAGCGCGGTGCGCAGCTTCATCGCCACCGTGTCGCGCGCGTCGGCCCGCTGGAGGCGGTGCAACGCCTCCAGCAGCGGCTTGAACGGGCCGGGCGGCAGCGGCCGCGCGGCGTGCGCCGCCTCGTGCGTCTGGAACGCCTCCAGGCCCTGCGACTGGTAGACGCGCTCCGCCTCGTCCGCGAAGAGCACGGCGTCGCCGTCGAACGCGATGCGCACCTCGTCGGGATGCGAGTCGGTGGACGCCGAGCGCGTGTAGACGCGTGCGGCCGGATACCCGGCGTCGAGCGCCGCCTTCACGTCGTCGCTGTTCGCCGAGAGGAACAGGTTCGCGTTGAGCGGCCGCAGGTAGCCGTAGGGCGCCCGGCCGCGCGTGAACACGCCCCGCTCGATCGCGAGCCCCGAGCCGCGCACCGATCGGAAGACGCGCAGGCCGGAGACCGGGTCGTTGCGCGACAGGATCACCACCTCGATGCGCCGCACGCCGTCGGCGTTGAAGCCCAGCAGCTTCTGCACCAGCGGGAACGCGACGCCCGGCTTCGCGGACTGCTGCAGACGGTCGAGCTGCAGTTTCATGTACTCGAGGTCGTTCGCCGTCTCGAAGACGCGGTTCTCCTCCTCGAAGTCGAACAGCGCGCGCGAACTGATCGCGACGACGAGCTGGGCTGCGGGCGCGGCCACCATGGAGGCAGTATACGGGCGCCGGCGGCACCGCGCGGCGGCACGGGGGACGCGCCCCGAGCACCGAACCCGGCGTCCCCGCCCGGCGTGCCGGCTGCGCGATAATGGCCCGATGCAGCGCACCGACGCACCGATCCGGGCGCCCATCGAAACTCCCTCCCCCACCGTGCCGGCGGCCGCTGCGCACGTCGGTCTCTCCCCGCCGGCCGCGATCGCCGTCGCGACCGTGCTGGCCGTCGCGATCGCGCTCGTGGACATCGCAACCCGGTTCGAGATCCGGGTGGGCGTGCTCTACCTCGCCCCGGTCTCGCTGGTCGCCTGGGCGGCCGGCCGGTCGTGGGGGCTCGCGTTCGCCATCGCCGCGACCATCGCCTGGGGAGCGAGCGCCACCGCGTTGCAGGCCGCAGCGCAGCGCGGTGTCGTGTTGTGGGACGCGGCGGTGCTGGGGGCAACGCTCCTCCTGTTCGTCGAACTCCAGTGCCGCCTCGCGCGCGCGCTCGAGCACTCCGACGAGCGCTTCCTGCGCGTGCTGGACGGCATCGACGCCGCGGTCTACGTGGTCGGTTCCGAAGGCACGGTGCTCTACGCGAACCGCCAGCTCGCGCTCCTCGTAGGCCAGGGCGAGATCCCCGCGGCCGGAGCGATCGGCGCGCACTTCGTCGCGCACGGAGCGCAGAGGACCGGCGGTTCCGGGTCCGCGGTCTGGGACGACGGCACCGAACTCGCGAGCCGATCCGGCGAACGCCGCTACGTGGTGCAGGCCCGGGACATCCAGTGGGTCGATCGCCGCCGCGCGCGCCTGATGGTGCTGACCGACGTCACCGCGCGGCGCCTCGCCGAGGAACTGCAGCTCGACCACCAGGAGGCGATGCACCGGACCGCCCGCGTCGTGGCGCTGACCGAGGCGACGTCCGGCGTCGCGCACGAACTGAACCAGCCGCTCGAGGCGATCGTCGGTTACAACGCCGCCTGCATCCGGCTGCTCGACGGGGGAGGCGATCCGTCGCAGGTTCGCGAAGCGATGGAGAAGTGCCGCGCGCAGGCGGTGCGCGCAGGCGCCATCCTGAGGCAGCTGCGCGAACTGACGCGTCGCCGCACGCCCGAATTCGCGCCCTGCGACCTGAACGCGAAGGTGCGGACCGCGCTCGCCTGGCTCGAGCACGAGATCGGGCGCGCGCGCGTCGCGGTGGAGCTGGACCTCGCCCCCGACCTGCCGGAGGTGCGGGCCGATCGCCTCCTCATCGAACAGGTGGTGGTCAACCTCGTGCAGAATGCGATCGATGCGATGCGAGATGTCCCCGTGGCGGACCGGCGCCTGACGATTCGATCCGCGACACAGGCGGACGGAACGCCATGCATCACCGTCACCGATCGCGGCTGCGGCATTCCGGTCGAATCGGGCGACCGGCTCTACACGTCGTTCTTCACGACGAAGAAGGGCGGCCTGGGCCTCGGACTGTCGATCTGCCGCTCGATCGTCGAGATGCACGGCGGCCGCATCGGCCACGGCCCGGGCGAACGCGGCGGCACCTCGTTCCACTTCACGATTCCCACGGGAGCACGATGACCCACCCTCCACCGCCGAAAGTCGCGATCGTCGACGACGACGAGCCGGTACGCGACGCGCTGTCGATGATGCTGCGCGCGGCCGGATACGCCGTGGACGTGCACGCGAGCGCCGAGGCGTTCCTCGCGCGGCCGTCCGGTACGCCGCTTGCTTGCGCGATCGTCGACGTGAGGATGCCCGGCATGACCGGCGTCGAGCTGCAGGAGCGCCTGGCGGCCCAGGGCAGCGAATTGCCGATCGTGTTCCTCACCGGACACGGCGACGTCGCGATGGCCGTGCGCGCGATGAAGCGCGGCGCGTTCGACTTCCTCGAGAAACCGGTCGACGACCGGCAGCTCCTCGAGGTGGTCAGGGCCGCCGCCGACTTCGCGTCGCTGCCCCGGCCGATCGCGCTGCCGAAGGGTCCGACACCACCCGGACTCGAACTGCTGTCGCGCCGCGAACGCGAGGTGCTCGACCTGGTCCTCGCCGGCCACCAGACCCGGGCGATCGCCGAAGCCCTGTTCATCACGGTGAAGACCGTCGAATTCCACCGCGGACGCATCCACCAGAAACTCGGCGTCGCCTCGATGGCGGAACTCTTCCGCCTCTGCTTCGCCCGCGACGGCGACCCGCGTCCGGATTCCACCCGAAACTGACCGGGAATGCAGCCAGTCTCGACACGCTGTCGCGTTTCCGTCGCGCGCGCGCCTGGTTCCGGTGTAATCCCCAGTCGACGCCGCGAAGACCTGCTCGCTACGATCCGCCGAATCCCGCGTTTCCGCCG
The DNA here is from genome assembly GCA_035427325.1 of Casimicrobiaceae bacterium. GTDB lineage: Bacteria > Pseudomonadota > Gammaproteobacteria > Burkholderiales > Casimicrobiaceae > VBCG01. The sequence goes on along the minus strand of DAOMBL010000151.1, from coordinate 4,603 downwards.
GCCCAGATCGACGATCCGATCCGCAGAGCGTTCGCTTCGAGGCAATCGCATGTGCTGCGCCGCCTGCCCGAACTCCCGGGTTCGCGCCCGACGCGATCGGATTTCCCGTCCAGAACGACGCGGCCACGCGACAGCCGCCGATGGAGTGTCCCGGCCGCGGCGCCCACGCGCCGCTGCCGTAGAACGCGAGTTCACCTGAGGGAGGAGATGCACGATGGCAACGATGGCAAAACCCGCCGGTCCGGCCAGTTCGCACCAGTTCAGCGGCGAAGAGAAACGGGTCATCTTCGCGTCGTCGCTGGGCACGGTCTTCGAGTGGTACGACTTCTACCTGTACGCGGTGCTGGCGCCGTTCTTCGCGGCGCTGTTCTTCCCGCCCGGCAACGCGACCGCCGCGCTGCTCTCCGCGTTCGCCGCGTACGCCGCGGGGTTCCTGGTCCGCCCGTTCGGCGCGCTGCTCTTCGGCCGCATCGGCGATCTCGTCGGCCGCAAGTACACGTTCCTCGTCACGATCCTGGTGATGGGCTTCTCGACCTTCGCGGTCGGCCTCCTGCCGACCTTCGCGTCGGTCGGCTGGCTCTCGCCGATCCTGATGGTGAGCCTGCGGCTCCTGCAGGGCCTCGCGCTCGGCGGTGAGTACGGCGGCGCGGCGACCTACGTGGCCGAACACGCGGCGCCCGGACGGCGCGGCTACGACACGTCGTGGATCCAGACGACGGCGACGCTCGGCCTCTTCCTCGCGCTCATCGTGATCGGGCTGTGCCGGTTCACCGGCTGGATGACCCCCGCGCAGTTCAGCGAGTGGGGCTGGCGGCTGCCCTTCCTCGTTTCCCTGATCCTGCTCATCTTCTCGGTCTACATCCGGCTCAAGCTGAACGAGTCGCCGGTGTTCCAGCGGATGAAGGCCGAAGGCAAGGGCAGCAAGGCGCCGCTGACCGAGAGCTTCCTGCGCTACCCGAACAACAAGTACGTGCTGCTCGCGCTGCTCGGCGCGACCGCCGGCCAGGGCGTCGTCTGGTACACCGGGCAGTTCTACGCGCTGTTCTTCCTCACGATCACGCTCAAGGTCGACGGGATGACCGCCTACACGATGATCGGCCTCGCGCTCATCCTCGGCACGCCGTTCTTCATCTTCTTCGGCTGGCTCTCCGACAAGATCGGCCGCCTGAAGATCATCCTGGCGGGCTGCCTGATCGCGGCGGTCACCTACTTCCCGCTGTTCGGCGCGTTGACGCACTACGTGAACCCGGCGCTCGAGCAGTTCCAGCAGAAGAACGCGATCTCGGTCGCGGCGCGGGACTGCAAGTTCCACATCTTCGTCGGGCCGTGGTCGAAATTCAGCGAGTGCGACAAGGCCAAGGACTTCCTGACCAAGGCCGGACTGTCGTTCTCGTCGGCCGAACTTCCTGCCGGCGCGGCCGAGAACGTCGTCATCAAGATCGCCGACACCGAACTCCGGGGCTTCGACCCGGCGAAGACGATGGCGGTGCTGAAGGAGAAGGGCTACCCCGCGTCGGCGGACAAGAACGCGATCCACTGGCCGATGACCATGCTGATCCTGTTCATCATGCTGATCTACGTGACGATGGTGTACGGGCCGATCGCGGCGTTCCTGGTCGAGATGTTCCCGACCAAGATCCGCTACACGTCGATGTCGCTGCCCTACCACATCGGCAACGGCTGGTTCGGCGGGATGCTGCCGCTGCTCGCGACCGCGCTGGTCGCGGCCTCCGGCGACATCTACTACGGACTCTGGTACCCGATCATCGTGGCGCTGATGTCCTTCGTGATCGGCCTGCTGTTCCTCAAGGACCGCAAGGACATCGACCTGCACGCCGACGAGTCGGCCTACCGGTAGTCGTCCGACGCCACCTGCCCCCGGGCCGGCGCTGCGCCGGCCCGGACCGACGGCCCCGGACCGACGCCGGGGCCGGTCGTTTTCCCGGAGTTCGCGCGATGAAGGTGTCCGCGCTGTTCGCGTTCTGGGCGTCCGTCGTCTTCGCGATCGGCTGCATCGCCTACGCGGGCTTCGGCTTCTCGTCGATCGACGCGTCGATGCCCGCGGCGGTGCGCGCGGACTCGCGCGGCTAAGCCTGGTTCTGGCTGTTCGTGGGCGGCATCGGGATCGCGACCGCGCTCGTGTCCTGGATGATGCTGCGCGGGACGATACGCATGCCGGACGAGTGAGTCCGGCGCGACGGGAGGCAATCGGGGACGGGGCGTTCCGGCCGCCGCAGCGCTACCACTCGACGCGCCAACCGTGTCCGCAGACGCGGCAGCGCACCTGCATCGACCGGCTCCGGCCGTGTTCGACGTCGAAGCGGCCGTACGCCTGGCACTCGCCGCACACCGCCTGGTTGGCGATCATTTCGGCGCGGGCGCGCAACCCAAGGTAGCGCCGAAGCGCCCCCACGCCCACCACGGCTGCGCCCAGCACGCTGGCGGCCATCGGGAGCCGCTCGCTGCCTTCGAAGGTGAAAGCCTCCAGTGCGCCCATCACGCCCAGCGCCGCGAAGATCAGCAGTACCAGGTTGACGTGCCCGGAGAGGAGTTCGCGCTCGTACCAGCGGCGGAATCCGCGTTTCGAGATCGCCCGCGGGATCGTCCCCGCCGCAGGCGTCATGGCAGAGTCTCCTTCGGCCAGCGGCCGTGAGCGCGACGGCCGTCAGGCCCCCGGCAGCCATCGCCGCGCTGCCGCCATCTTCTCCAACGCGCGCCAATCGCGCAATCCCTGCGCAAACGCCCGCGACCACAGGCGTTGCAGCAGCTCGGCCGTGGCCCAGGCATCGCTGGCCGCGACGTGGCGCTGCGCGACCTTGATGCCGTAGAGCGAGAGCCAGTCGTCGAGCGCCTTCGCGTTCGTTCCCGGGTGCAGCACCGGGGCCAGGTCGGCGAGGTCCAGCCAGCGATTGGGGAGCCGAGGCCGCCGCGCGGCATCGAGCGCGCGTTCGATCATGCGGCGGTCGAACGCGACGTGAAAGCCCACGAGGTACGCGGCGCCCGCGTGCCCCGCGAAGCTCGCCAGCGCCTCGGCCGCATCGACGCCAGCGCGCTGCGCCCCCGCGCCGATGCCGTGAAGCAGGATGTTCGACTTGTCGGGCGATTCGCCCGTGTCGTGCTGCAGCACCACTTCGAAGCTGTCGGCCGGCCGGACCACGACGCGGCTTCCCGAGAGTTCGACGCCGACCGTGGCGATCGCCAGCAGGTCGTCTCGTTCCGCGTCGAGTCCGGTGGCTTCGACGTCGAGCACGACGGCGCGCGTCGCCTCCGCTCCGCGCCGGCGCGGCCACGGCCGCCAGGTCACGGGAAATCCAGCTCGATGCGCTGCTGCAGCCGCCGCGCCGCCTGCAGGGCCTCGCGCAGCACGCGACGGTCGATGACATTGAGCTTCGCGACCGCGATGCGGTTCGACGGTGCCGCGTCATCCTCGGCGATCTGCGCCGCGAGACGAAGCGTCTGCAGGTACTCGAACGCGCTGATCCAGCCTTCCGTGTCCTCCTGCGCGATGCCGAGCTTCGTTCCCACGGCCCTCAGGCGCGCACAGGTGCCGGTGACCCGGACGCCGGCCGAGAGCGCGAGCAGGCGCGCGGCGCCGACGAAAATCGCCGTGCCCTGCAGCTTGAGGTCGATCTCGTCGCCGCTGATCCCGCCGTGCCACGCCAGCGGCGGCCGCTGGACCAGCAGGTTGTCGGCCATCTGCTTCAGGAAACGGGCCGACACCGGCGCCTGCGCGACGATGAAATCGGAAAGCGGCGCGACCAGCGTCGCGTTCCCCGCGAGCGGCCGCAGGTCGAAGAAGATGCTCGCCGCCAGCAGGTGCTCGGGCGCGCCCTGCTCCATCCAGCGGGCGAACCGCGCATGCCATTCGTCGACGCCCAGGCAGCATTCTTCCTGTCCCGCCATGATGCCGCCCCGGCACAGCGGGTAGCCGGCGGCGGCCAGCGCCTGGTTGACGGCGTCGCCGAAGGCGAGCCAGCGCGCGCGATCGGGGACGGCCTCGGGGGCGAGCACCAGGCCGTTGTCCTGGTCGGTGGCGATGGTCTGTTCGCCACGGCCCTCCGAGCCGAAGGACACCCAGCACGCCTGTCGCAGGTCCATCGCGTGCTCGGCCGCGAGCAGCGTCACCAGGCGAACGGCGAGCCGGTCGTTCAAGTGACTCACGAGTTCGGTGAGACCCCGCGCGGTCACGCCCTGCGCGAGCAACTGGCGCGCGAAGCGGCGGATGTCCTCGGCCGCGGCTTCCAACGCCTGCGCGCTCGCGGCGCCGTCGATCGCGCTGCCGATCTGCACGAGGCTCCGCCGCTGCAGGACGAACAGGTCGCGCTCCGAGACCACGCCCACCACCCGGCCGGTCTCCACGCTCTCGACGATCGGCACGTGGCGAACGCGTTCGCGCGACATCAGCAGCGCCGCATCGTGCGCGCGCGCATGCGCCGGGAGCGTATGCACGGGGCTGGACATCGCCGCGTCGATCGCCGATTCGAGCGACCGCCCCGCGAGCACCACGCGTTCCAGCACGTCGTGACGCGTGAGGATGCCGACCGCCGCGCCGCGCGCGTCGGTCACCAGCACCGAGCCCACGTTGCGCTTGTGCATCGCGCGG
>DAOMBL010000150.1:0-7682 GCA_035427325.1 Casimicrobiaceae bacterium | reverse complement strand
CGCCGATGGACTCGGCGATCCGCCCGGCGAGTCCATCCAGCCGTGCCGGGCGCAGGTGCACGCCGGGCGCGAACTCGGCGAAGCCGGCCCAGGCGAGTTCGTCGCGCAGGCGCCGGCGAAGCGCCGGGCCGAGTCCGGCGCCCGGGACGACGGCCTCCCACTCGCCGTCCCAGGGCTCGAACGGACTGTCGTAGACCCGGTGGAACGCGCGCGCGAAGCGCGAATCCGCCTGGTCGGTCACCCGGTAGCGGCTGCGACGGCCCACCGGTTCTCCGACGAGCCAGCCGTCCCGGGCGACCCGGAAGACGCCGGTGCGCACCGCGCGCTCGTTGACACCGAGGAGGCCGAGCAGGCCGATCAGCGTCGCGAGCCACGCGGCGCCCCCGTGCGGCACGAGCGCATCGCCCCAGACGGTGACGATCAGCGACGGCACCCGCGGCGGGTCCGACGCGAGTTCGCGCCGGATCCAGCGCGCGAGCACCGGGTCCGGCTCGGGGAGTCGCGTCGGCGCGCGCATCGGCGAATATGATACGGACTTTACATTGTATGTCAAAAAGATGTATCGTTTTATCCGTGGCGCGGCGGACCCGGGAGGCGCCCGGGCACGGTCGCCGCGAGGAGGATCGCGATGTACGCGCAACTGGTCGACACCGGCCTCGAGAAAGTCGTCGACGCATCCGGCATGACGCCGGAGGAGAGTTCGTTCCAGGCGCGCATCGACGCCGACGTCAAGGTGGAGCCGAAGGACTGGATGCCCGACGCCTACCGCCGCACGCTCGTCCGCCAGATCCAGCAGCACGCGCATTCCGAGGTCGTCGGCCAGTTGCCGGAGGGCAACTGGGTCACGCGCGCGCCGACGCTCCAGCGCAAGGCGATCCTGATGGCGAAGATCCAGGACGAGGCCGGCCACGGGCTCTACCTGTACTCGGCCGCCGAGACGCTGGGCGTGTCGCGCGACGACCTGATCGCCGACCTCCACGCGGGCCGGGTCAAGTATTCGTCGATCTTCAACTACCCGACGCTCAACTGGTCGGACATGGGCGCGATCGGCTGGCTGGTCGACGGGGCGGCGATCATGAACCAGATCCCGCTCTGCCGCTGCAGCTACGGCCCGTACGCGCGCGCGATGGTGCGCATCTGCAAGGAGGAGTCGTTCCACCAGCGGCAGGGCTTCGACATCATGATGGCGATGTGCCGCGGCACGCCCGAGCAGAAGGAGATGGCGCAGGACTCGCTCAACCGCTGGTGGTGGCCGTCGCTGATGATGTTCGGACCGCCGGACGCCGACAGCGTGCACTCGGTGCAGTCGATGCGCTGGAAGATCAAGCTGCTGTCGAACGACGAACTGCGCCAGCGCTTCGTCGACCAGACGGTCCCGCAGGCCGAGTACCTGGGCCTCACGATCCCCGATCCGGAACTCCGCTGGAACGCCGGGCGCGGGCACTACGACACCGGACCGATCGACTGGAGCGAGTTCCAGGCGGTGCTGCGCGGCCACGGGCCCTGCAACAAGGACCGGATCCGCGTGCGCCGGAAGGCGTGGGACGACGGCGAGTGGGTGCGCGAGGCGGCGCTCGCGCACGCGCGAAAGCGCACGGAGCGCGCCGCGCGCGCGGCGGCGTGACCGCGTCCCGCGCCGGCACGCAGGCGATCGACGAGACGACGAAGGCGACCATGACCACCGAATGGCCTCTCTGGGAAGTGTTCATCCGCAGCCAGCACGGACTCGCGCACAAGCACGGGGGGAGCCTGCACGCGCGGGACGCGGAGATGGCGATCCGCAATGCGCGCGACGTCTACACGCGCCGCAACGAGGGCGTGTCGATCTGGGTCGTGAGGAGCGCGGACGTGGTGGCGAGCGCTCCGGGCGATCGCGACGCGCTCTTCGACCCCGCCGAGAACAAGGTGTACCGGCATCCGACGTTCTTCCCGATGCCCGACGAGGTCAAGCACATCTGACCGACCGCTTCGCGCGGCCGGCGGAGAACGCGCCCGGCCGGATCCAGACTCCCCTCCCTCCGACGATGACTCCCGTTCCCCGCTTCGAATTCCTGCTCCGCATGGGCGACAACGCGCTGGTCCTCGCGCAGCGGCTGTCCGAATGGGTCGGCAAGGGGCCGGTTCTCGAGGAGGACATCGCGCAGACCAACGTGGGCCTCGACCTGATCGGGCAGGCGCGGTTGTGGCTTTCGTACGCGGGCGAGGTCGAGGGCGAGGGCCGCGACGAGGACGCCCTCGCGTTCCGGCGCGACCAGCACGAGTTCCGCAACGCCCTGCTGGTCGAGCAGCCGAACGGCGACTACGCGGACACGATCGCGCGGCAGTTCCTGTTCGACCGCTGGCACCTGCTCGCGCTCCGCGCGATGGTCGCCTCGCGCGACGAACGCGTCGCCGCGATCGCGGCGAAGTCGGTGAAGGAGGTCGCCTACCACGCCGAGCGGTCGTCCGACTGGGTGATCCGCCTGGGCGACGGCACCGATCGCTCGCACCGGCGGATGCAGGACGCGATCGACGCGCTGTGGATGTACACGGGCGAACTCTTCCTGCCCGACGCCGTGGACGAGGAAATGGCGGAGGCGGGCATCGGCCCCGACCTCGCCGCGCTCGCCGCGCCGTGGCGCGATTCGGTCGCCGCCGTGCTGGCGAACGCGACGATCGCCCTGCCGTCCGACGACTTCGCGCAGCGCGGCGGCCGCCAGGGCCGGCACACCGAGCACCTGGGGCACCTGCTGACCGAGATGCAGTTCCTGCAGCGCGCCTACCCGGACGCCCGGTGGTGAGCGACCTGACCGCCGGAGCGGCAGGCGGGGCCGCCGCGAATGCTCCGCAGGGCGCTCCGGCGACGCTCGCGCCGGTCTGGCGCGCGCTCGCCTCGGTGCCGGATCCCGAGATCCCCGTGCTGTCGATCGTCGACCTCGGCATCGTGCGCTCCGTCGCGCGCGAAGGGGACGGCATCGTCGTGCGCGTGACGCCGACCTATTCGGGCTGTCCCGCAACCGATCTCATCGTGCGGGCCATCGGCGAGGCGCTCTCCGCGATCGGCGTGCGCGCGCGCACCGAGATCGCGCTCGCGCCGCCCTGGACGACCGACTGGATGCCCGCGGACGCGAAGCGCCGCCTGCGCGAGTTCGGCATCGCTCCGCCGGGATCCGCGGTTGCGGGTGCCGCCGTGATCGACGTGCGCGGCCTGAGCCCGTTGCGCCACGCCGGTGTCGTGGTGCCGTGCCCGCGCTGCGGCTCGACGCAGACCCGGCTCGTCGCGCAGTTCGGCTCCACCGCCTGCAAGTCGCTCCACCGCTGCGAGTCCTGCCTCGAACCCTTCGACTACTTCAAGCCGCACTGACCGCGCGGCGCGTCGCGCGGGGCCGTCGCGGATCCGCGGGCCCCGTTCGTTCCGATCCCGCCCTGCCACCGACCACCCGCCACCGCCAGGAGCCGCTTCCACACGCTCGCCGTCGCCCGCGTCGAGCCGCAGACGCGCGATGCCGTCGCGATCACCTTCGCGGTCCCCGACGCGCTGCGCGATGCCTTCCGCTACGAGCCCGGGCAGCACCTGACGCTCAAGGCGACGATCGACGGCGCCGACGTGCGCCGGTCGTACTCGATCTGCACGGGACGCGACGAACGGACGCTGCGCATCGCGATCAAGCGGGCGCCGGGCGGCGTGTTCTCGACCTGGGCCAACGCGAGGCTCGCGCCCGGCGACACGCTCGAGGTGATGCCGCCGATGGGCCATTTCGCGCCGCCGCTCGATCCGGACGCGCAGCATCGCTACGTCGGTTTCGCCGCGGGCAGCGGCATCACGCCGCTCCTGTCGATCGTGAAGTCCACGCTCGAGGGCGAGCCGCGCTCGCACTTCACGCTGTTCTACGGCAACCGGGCCTCCGGCACGGTGATGTTCCGCGACGATCTCGCGGACCTCAAGGACCGGTTCATGGCGCGGTTCACGCTGGTGCACGTGCTCTCGCGCGAGGCGCAGGACATCGAACTGCTGCACGGCCGGATCGACCGCGGGCGCGCCCTCGCGCTCCTCGACCGCTGGGTGAGCCTCCCGGAGACCGACGCGGTGTTCGTCTGCGGCCCCGAGACGATGATGGCCGACGTCGCGGCCGCGCTGAAGGAGCGCGGCTATCCGGAGGCGAAGGTGCGCATCGAACGCTTCGCGTCGAGCATCCCGAAGCACGAGCACCAGGTCGCCCGCGTGCCTCCGGCCGGCAGGACCGAGACCGAGGTGACCGTGGTCATCGACGGGATACGCAAGAGCTACACGCTCGACCGCACGCGCGAGAGCCTGCTCGAGGCCGCGCTCGCGAACGGCATCGAACTGCCCTACTCGTGCAAGGGCGGCGTGTGCTCGACCTGTCGCTGCAGGCTCGTCGAGGGCGAGGTCGACATGGACGTGAACTTCGCGCTCGAGGACTACGAGGTGGCGCGCGGCTTCGTGCTCGCGTGCCAGAGCTACCCCGCCACCGACAAGGTCGTCGTCGACTTCGACCAGACCGGCATGGGCTGAGCGGGCCGCAGGTCGCGGGCGGCAATCGCCTTCCGCGGCGAGCGCCACCTCCCGGGTCCGGCGCTGCGCATGCCGCGTGCTAGAGTCGACACCCGGCCCGACGGACGTTTTCGAGGAGCGAGCCTTGAGTCATCCCCTGTTCGAGAAGCATCGCGCGACGCTGGAGCGCGCGCTCGCCGCGATCGCCGATCGCGGCTACTGGACGCCGTATCACGAGTCCGCGAGCCCGAAGGTCTACGGCGAGGGCTCGGCCGAGGCGGGGAAGTCCGCCTACGACGCGCTGCTCGGCAAGCCGTTCCCGATCGTCGAGCCCGGAACCGTCGGCTCGGTCGGCGGCGAGCGATCGCCGTGGGGCGTCGAACTCGGCGTCACCTATCCGAAGGTCGATCTCGACGTGCTCTTCGCGGGCATCGCGCGTGCGCAGGTGTCGTGGCGGGCGGCCGGACCCGACGCCTGGGTCGGCGTGTGCCTCGAGGCGCTCGCGCGCATCAACCGCGCGAGCTTCGAGATCGCCAACGCGGTGATGCACACGAGCGGCCAGGCGTTCCTGATGGCGTTCCAGGCCGGACGGCCGCACGCGCAGGATCGAGGGCTCGAGGCGGTCGCCTATGCCTACGACCAGATGCGCCGCGTGCCCGCCAAGGCGACCTGGGAGAAGCCGCAGGGCAAGGGCGATCCGATCCGCATGGAGAAGCGGTACCGCGTCGTGCCGCGGGGCGTCGGCCTCGTGATCGGCTGCTCGACCTTTCCCACCTGGAACGGCTATCCGGGCCTGTTCGCGAGCCTCGCCACCGGGAACGCCGTCGTCGTGAAGCCGCACCCGTCCGCCATCCTGCCGCTCGCGATCACCGTGAAGATCGTGCGCGACGTGCTCGCCGAGGCGGGGTTCGACCCCGACGTCGTGACCCTGGTCGCCCACGCGGCCGGCGACGACACCGCGCAGAAGCTCGCGCTGCGCCCGGAAGTCCGCATCATCGACTTCACCGGCAGCCCGGCCAACGGCAACTGGCTCGAGGAGAACGCGCGGCAGGCGCAGGTCTACACCGAGAAGGCGGGCGTGAACCAGGTCGTCGTCGACTCGACCGTCGACTTCGCCGGTCTCGTGCGGAACCTCGCGTTCTCGCTGTCGCTCTACACCGGCCAGATGTGCACCGCGCCGCAGAACATCTACGTGCCGCGCGGCGGCATCGCGACCTCCGAGGGGCACCGGTCCTTCGACGAGGTCGCGAACGCGATCGCGGACGGCGTGAAGAAACTGCTCGGCGATCCCTCGCGCGCGGTCGAGGTGCTCGGCGCGGTGCAGAACGCGGGCGTGCTCGAGCGCCTCGAGCGCGCCCGCTCGCTCGGCCCCATCCTGCTCGACACGACCGCGGTCCCGCATCCCGCGTTCCCGCTGGCGAACGTGCGGACGCCGCTCCTCGTGAAGCTCGACGCGGCCGAGCGCGACAAATACCTGTCGGAGTGGTTCGGGCCGATCGCGTTCGTCATCGCGACCGATTCGACCTCGCACAGCCTCGCGATCGCCCGCGACGCGGTCAAGCGCCACGGCGCGCTGACGCTGTCGCTGTATTCGACCGACCCGAAGGTGGTCGACGAGGCGATCGACGTGGCCGAGGACGCGGGGGTCGCGCTCTCGATCAACCTCACCGCGGGCGTGTTCGTCAACCAGTCGGCGGCGTTCTCCGACTTCCACGGCACCGGGGCGAATCCGGCCGCGAACGCGGCGCTCACCGACGCGGCGTTCGTCGCGAACCGGTTCCGCGTCGTGCAGCATCGCAGGCACGCGTGACTCCCGATCCCGCCGGACCACGACGATGACCCGTGAACACATCCACTTCGACATCCGCGACGGTGTCGCGCGCCTGACGCTCAACCGGCCCGATCGCCTCAACAGCTTCAACGACGCGATGCACGCCGAGGTGCGCGAGGCGCTCGAAGCGCTTCGCGCCGACGCGGGGGCGCGCGTGCTGCTGCTGACCGGCGCCGGGCGCGGGTTCTGCGCCGGACAGGACCTGTCGGATCGCGCGGTGGCGCCGGGAGCGGCCCCGGTCGACCTCGGCGCCTCCATCGAGCGAAACTACCGGCCGCTGGTGCTCGCGCTGCGCTCGCTTCCGATGCCCACCGTGTGCGCGGTGAACGGCGTGGCCGCCGGCGCCGGCGCGAATCTCGCGCTCGCCTGCGACCTCGTGGTCGCGACGAAGTCGGCGAGCTTCATCCAGGCGTTCTGCAGGATCGGCCTCGTCCCGGACTCCGGCGGAACCTATTTCCTGCCGAGGCTCGTCGGCACCGCTCGCGCGCTGGGGCTCGCGATGCTGGGCGACAAGCTCTCCGCGGAGCAGGCGGCGTCCTGGGGCCTCATCTGGCAGGCGGTCGACGACGCGGCGCACCGCCTCCTCGGCGTTGTCCTGCACGTGGCGCATGTAGGCCTGCACGACGGCGAGGCCGAACTCGTCGACGACGCGGCGCAGCTCGCGCACGCCCTTCTCGTTGGCCGCCACCTGCGCGCGCAGGTCGGCCAGGTTCTGGCGCGGATTGCGTGCCGGCCACGGCCCGGTGGCCAGCGCGGCGAGCAGGTCCTCCTCGCGCAGCCGGCCGTCGCGCACGAGCAGCAGGTTGTCGAGCTGCACGCCCTCCTCGTCGATGCGCGTGGAGAACGGCGGCATCGAGCCGGGCGTCGTGCCGCCGATGTCGGCGTGGTGCGCGCGCGAGCCGACGTAGAACGCGGGCGCCGCGCCGGCGCCGCCGTCGTCGAGCCACACCGGCGTGACGACGGTGACGTCGGGCAGGTGCGTGCCGCCGTGATAGGGATCGTTGAGCACGTAGACGTCGCCCGCGCGCATCGTGTCGCCGTGGCGCGCGATCACGCTGGCCACCGATTCGCTCATCGAGCCGAGGTGCACCGGGATGTGCGGCGCATTGGCGATCAGCCGGCCGTCGGCGTCGAAGAGGGCGCAGCTGAAGTCGAGCCGCTCCTTGATGTGGACGGAGTGCGCCGTGTGCTGCAGCTGGCGGCCCATCTGCTCGGCGATGCTCATGAACAGGTTGTTGAACACCTCGAGCAGCACGGGGTCGGCCTGCGTGCCGGGCGCCGTGCGCGGCGGGCGCGGCACGGCGCGCTCGATCACCAGGTGATCGAGCGTCGTCACGCGCGCGCGCCAGCCGGGCTCGA